>NZ_CAXYKL010000001.1:0-22060 GCF_964277725.1 uncultured Novosphingobium sp.
TGAGCGCGAATTCATCGCCCAGCTCGGGATAGGCGCGGCCCAGTTCACGCGCCACGCGGTCAAACGCGGCATCCACGGTGAGGCCGGCTTCGGCACAGATCACCAGCAGGTCGAGCGCGTCGGGCAGGCCCTTGCGGATGGCATCGGTGCGCTTGGTGATCTTGTTCTGCAGGAAGATATCCGGGCCTTTGTAGCCGGCGCCAACGGCGAAGGCGAAGGCCAAGAACCGCTTGAAGCTACTCCACTCCGGCCAATACTCTACCCAATACACGAGCAGGCCCACGACCGTTCCCAGCGCGATCGGCGCGACAAGGCGCGCGAAGATGACGGCGACGGCATATTCCTTCTTGCGGATACCCGCCTGGAACAGCTTTTGCTGGACGGCCTTGATCTGGCTGTCCTGCAGCATCTTGAACGAGCCGAGCACGTTCGTCAGCTTGTCGGTCGCCTCGGTGCGGCGCACCACGCTCTGGCGTTTGCGCGGGGCGACGGCGATGCCGGCTTTCAGTTGCTCGCGGCGATCGTTCAGCGCCTTTACGCGCTTGGCCATCGGATCGCGCACGGTGATCGCGGTGTAGATCGCGAAGATCACGGCAGCAGCGGCGACGGCAATCAGCAGCGTGCCGATGAAGACGACATCGAAGCCCAGGATGGTCGGACCGGCGGGTTGGGTGAGCATGTGCGTAAGTCCCCGGTCAGATTTCGAAGCTGACCATCTTGGCCATGATGAAGGCGCCCATGCTCATCCACACCATGCCGCCAAAGCCCGCCACCATCAGCCGCTCGTCAACGAAGAACTTGCCCAGATACAGCGGGTTGACCCAATAGATCAGGCCAAAGACGATAAACGGCAGCGAGCCTACGATATAGGCCGATGCCTTCGATTCCGAACTCATCGCGCGGATCTTCAGCTTCATCTGGGCGCGCTTGCGCAGCACGTCGGACAAGTTGGCCAGCGTTTCGGCCAAGTTGCCTCCGGTCTCGCGCTGGATGGCCAGCGTGATGCAAAAGAAGCTGAACTCCGCCATATCGAGCCGGTTCGCCGTGTCCTGGAGCGCGTCCTCCATGGTCTTGCCGATCTTGATACGTTCGGTGATCAGCTTGAACTCCTCGCCCACAGGGCCGGGAACTTCGGTGGCCACGATGCTGAGCGTTTCGGATACGGGAAGGCCAGAGCGCAAGCCGCGCACCAGCAGTTCGATCGCATCCGGAAACTTGACGGTGAATTGCGTCGTGCGCTTTTTCACCAGGTGGCCGACCACGACATGGGGCACGCCGGCACCCACGAACAGGCCGATCACCAGCGCCAGGATCGGCGCGCCGGATTTTAGGAACACCAGCCCCGCCACAAACACGAACAGGCCGCCCGATACCATCAGGTACTGCTGCAGCGTCCAGTTCTTGCCGGTGCGGTGAAGCCGCAGCGCCAATGCCTCTATGCGCGAGCTGGAGCCGGCGATCTGGTGCATCTTGGGCCGCCGTGCCGCCACAGCCTTTCGCATCTGCGCTTCCACGCGATCGACGGCGCTTTCCGAATGGCGATAGCGCACCTGGCCCAGACGCCGGGCCGATTCCTTTTGCGGCGAGGGGCCCGCGAACGCCAGCCACACCATCGCCAGCGCGGCGAACAGGCCGCCGGAAACGAGCAGGAGGTGGAGCATGTTCATAGCGGTAATCTCGCTTTCAAAGGGTCACGCGATCGTGGGCAGACGGGCCTCAACGGCCGGTCTTGCCCCCGGCCTCGACCTTGCCCTTCACCTTTGCCTTGGCTGGTGCGGCGGACTTGTCCCGCTTGGGTAGCATCGCCTTGAAGTCGAACTTGCCCAGCAGGGTCTTCTTGGTGGCGGTGCCGGCCTCTGCCGCGTCGGCGCTGCCGATCACCAGATGCGCCAATTCGCGGATCGCGGCCCCGGCCTTGCTGGCGCGATTGGAGTGCGCGAACGTCTGGCCCAGCTTGGCGGCGTTGCTCGAACCCTTGATGTCGTATGGCACCAGGAGGCTGAGCTTGCGCTCTATCGAGGCCTCGAAATCGGCCTTGGTGATTTCCGCGAACTGGGTTTGCACCTTGTTCGCCGCCACGATGACTTGCGCATGCGGTGCGTTGGACTTCACCCAAGAGAGCAGGCGGATGCAATCCCGTGCCGACGCGAGCGACATCTCCGTCACCAGCACCACCACGTTCACCTCTGCCAGCAACTGCGGGAAGTTCACCAGCATGCTGCGCGGCATGTCGATCACGGTCATCTCGAAGGCCTGGCGGAACTCTTCCTGCAACTGCACGAAAGCGCCGCCATCGGTCAGCAGCGGAGCGTTCATCGATGCCTCGGCCGAAAGAATCGCCAGGTTATCGTTCGCGCGGATCATGGCGCGCTCGATGAACAGGCCGTCGATGCGGCTGGGGTTGTCGATCGCGTCGGTCAGGCCGCGGCCCGGCTCAAGGTCCAGCGTCAGCGCGCCGGTGCCGAAATGGATGTCGAGATCGAGCAGCGAGGTGGAAAGCTTGTCCTCCGCGCTGAACATCCATGCCAGCGAGGTGGCGAGCGTGGAAGCGCCTACGCCGCCACGCGTGCCGATGACGGCGGTGGAGATATGCCGCTTTTCGTCGCTCGCATCCACGACCTTGGGGGTCGAGAAAGCGGTCTGCGCCTGCGACAGGGCATCGCGCAGCGTCGCGGGCGAAAGCGGCTTCAGCAGATAATCGTGGATGCCGCTCGCCAGCAGATCGCGATAGAGGCGAACGTCGTTCACCTGGCCCACCGCGAGGACGACGGTACCCGGCTCGCACACTTCGGCCAGCGCGTTGATATCGTTCAGCGGGTCTCCGCTTTCGGACAAGTCGACCATCAGGATATTGGGGCTGGCCGCGATCGACAGGGACTGCACCGCGCTGCGCAATCCCCCGCGGATGCAGCGTTCTGTTTGCCAGCCCAGTTCGTTGGCCACCGGGCGCAGCACATCGAGCGAGGCATCGTCGCACATGTAGGCGGCAAAAGGCTCGCGTCCGTTCGCGCCGCCGGCTTTCCAGGGTGCGTTCATGGCTCAGTTCCCCTTGCTGGTGGTGGCCTTCAGGTCACCCTGGCCGGTGGGGACCTTGGCGCGATAGGTGTTGATTGCCTTGTTCGAGCTCATGATCGTGGTGTCGCTGTCAGACCCGTCACCCTTCACCAGATGTTCCGGGTTGGCGACCATCGCGGCCAGGTTGGTGTTCACCGAGCAACCGTAGTTGGGCGAAAGGCCGTTGCGGAAGTTCGCGTCGGAGTGGGCGGACCAGTCCGGGCAGCCATGAACCACCGCCTTGCTGCGGGTGAGGACAATGCGAGTGGTGCCCGCTTCCACCACGCGGGTGCTGGCGGGCACGGCATCGTCCAGCACCAGGCTGTAACGCGCGGCCAGCGCTTCCACCATCGCGCGGGTCTCGGGGCTCTGCATCGGATCTTCAATGCTGATCTTGTCACCATAGCGAGGCGTCAGCGCCTCCATCCATCCCGCCAGCCGCTGCTGTTCGGGGTAAGGCAGGCCGCCGTTGCCGGTGGCCAGATCGAGCGTGTAGTTCACATGCTCCACCACCGGCTGATGCTGCGAATACATCGTGCGGTTGGTGGGCATCCCCGCGCACCCGGCGAGCGAGACGCCAAGGGCCAGGGCAGCGATGGAAAGAAGGCGGTGCGTCATCGTCGATCCCTTCAGAACTTGGTGGCGAAGCCGGGCGCGACGCTGCCAGCGTTCGCACTGCGCTTGCCGGCTTTCCCGGATGGCTGGCGGCCCATGGGCGATGCCGCGCCAAGGCCGGGCGCCTGGATCGGGCTGGGCGCGACCGAGGGCTTGGGCACAGGCGCGCCACTGCCGGAGTGGCTGTTGGTTTCCATGTTGCCCAGGATGCGCTGGAGATCGTCCGGCGCGCTGAAGCCGTCGGTCGGCAGGGCGATCTGGTTGCCGTCCACCGGGTTCACCAGGTACGGCGTCACCACGATGACCAGTTCGGTCTCACCCTTGCGGTAGCTGGTGGAGCGGAACAGCGATCCCAGAATCGGCAGGTCACCCGCGCCAGGCAGCTTCTGGATCGTGTTCTGCGAGTTGTTGCTGAGCAGTCCGGCGATCATGAAGCTCTGGCCCGAGCCCAGTTCCACGGTCGTTTCGGTGCGGCGCACGGTGATGCCGGGCACGGAGTAGCCGTTCAGCACCAGCGAGCCTTGCGTGGTCAGTTCCGACACTTCGGGGCGGACGCGCAGCGAGATGCGGCCGTTGGACAGGACCGTGGGCGTATAGCTGAGGCTGACGCCGTATTTCTTGAACTCGATCGAGGTCGCGCCCAGGCCCTGAGAGATTGGGATCGGATATTCGCCGCCCGCCAGGAAGTCTGCCGTCTCACCCGAAAGCGCCGTAAGGTTGGGCTGGGCCAGCGTGGTGACGAGGCCGACGTTCTCGCCTGCGTCCAGCGCGCCCAAGACGTTCATGCCGAACAGCTTTCCCATGCCCGCCAGGGTGGTCAGACCCTCAATTCGGCTGATGTTAGTCCCCGGCTGCTGGACCAGCTTGATCGATGTTGGATCAACTTGTCCGTTAGGAAGAATTTTTATGGCGGTTGGATCGATTGTGTAGCCTTGAACCTTTGAACCGACGCCTAGAGGAAGGGCACGATCGGTTGTCACATAGTCACCAGGTTGGCGACCCTGCCCAAGCCCGAACTTGAAACCACCTGTTCCGTCGATCGTAGTTAGATTCGAACTCAGCTGCTTCACCAGCGAGCGGCTGACTTCCGCAAAGCGCACCTGCAAGTTCACCTGCAACGGTGTCGCAGTGCGTACGCGGCTGATCACGTTGGCTTCCTTGCCGACGTAGGCCTGCACCAGGCGTTCCGCTTCGGCCGCGTCTTCCGGGGCCTTGACCGTGCCGGTCAACAGGAAGGTGTTGGTGCCCATCGTCGACACGCCGACCTTGGCGTCCGGCATGGCCAAGCGCAGCATCGAGTCCACGCTGTCCAGGTTCGAACCGACTCGCACGTTGGCAGACCACACCACATCGCCCTTGCCGTTGCTGGCGTAGACCGTGGTGGTGCCGCCGCTCTTGCCGAAGACGTAGAGCTGGCGCTGCGATTTCACCTGGACGTCCGCCACCGCTTCGTTCGCGACGAACACGTCCGCCATGGTGCCGGGCAGGCTGATCAATTGTCCGGCGCCGATCGAGAGCTGGATGTCCTGCGCGGGGCGGATCATCGCTTGCGCGGCGGCGTGCGTGGCGGGCAGCAGCGCCAGGGGCGCGGCGGCGCACGCGGCGAACAGCGCGGTCCGGAATAGACGGAAAGTCATGGGCGTACCCTTCTGGGCGTGGTGGCGGCGGTCCGCCGGGTGACGAGTGGTGAGGGCGCGGGCCATCTTACTTGCCCGCCGCTTCATCGGTGGTGACCTTGCCGCGCGTCACCCGAACGATCGGACCACGCGGCGCGGAAGTGGCGACCGGCGGCGCGCCGGGGCCGGAAGGCGGGGCCATCATCGGGCCAGGTGCGGGCGTAGCCGAAGGCGGCACGTAGCGCGAAGGTTGGAAGCGTGAGACATCGCCGCCGGTGGCGAACGTGGTGGCGCCTTCGATCGGATGGCTCATTGCCTGGCGCAGCAGCATGTCTTCCTGCTCCTTCGAAGCGCCTTCGGGCACTTTCAGTTCGCCGCTGGCCAGCACACGCTCGAAGTCCGCCTGGTTGTCCGCCAGCGGACGCAGGCTGAGGCTGAGTTGGCCGACCGATTCGGCGACCGAGATCTTCTCGGCGATGCGCGGCGTCACTTCGAGAGTGACGGTGCGTGAGGATTTCACCACGCTCTTGCCCTCGACCACTTCGCTGGACGTGGCCTGGTCCGTGGCGAGGACGCGCAAGTTGCGCAGGATCGTCTCGGCGGCCTTCAGGTCCTGGCTGCCGTCGCCGGTCTTTACCGACTGCGTCAAAACCAGATCCACGCGGTCACCCGGGAAGACGAACCCGCCTACGCCGGAGGTGTCGGACACCGGGATCGTGATCGCTCGCATCCCCGGCCCCAGGGCGGCGGCCAGGAAGCCGCGATCGCCCGGAGACACCAGCGCGCCTTGCGTCAGCGGCTGGCCGGCGGTGATCGGATAGCGCACCACCGTGCCCAGCAGCTTGCTCATGTCGGCCTGGCCGTCGATGAAGTAAGCGTCCTGCACCAGTTCGGCGGGCCAGTCCTGGAACGAGACGGCATCGGCGGTGATGATCGTGCCGGTGGGCAGCGCTTGCTTGGCCACCAGCACCTTGGGCCCGACGGGCTTGACCGGGACGGCGGCAGCCATCGGCGCGGCAGCGCCTCCGGAGAAAACCGTACGCGCCGCAAAGGCCGTGGTCACCGCTATCAGTAGAGCCGCCGACAGTAGCAGCAGCTTCTTCTTATCCATGGCTTGCCAGCCCCCTCAAGAACCCCGAATTGATCCGTTCAATTACGGGCGAAATGGTAAACATCGGGTTCACTGCGGTTCTTATCCAAGGACCACGCCGCTAAGTGGCGGAAATACCTGGTTTTGCAGCAGCACCCACAAGGCGGCGGCGGAGATCGCGACTCCGTACGGTATTGGGATAGCCCCGCGCTGGCGGCGGAAGATGTGGCCCATGCCCACCATCAGCGCCCCAGCCAGCATCGCTGCCAGGACCGCCAGCATCATTCCGCCCGGCAGCACCGCCGCCATCGTCGCCGTCGCATCCGGGGTGATCAGCGGGCGTCCCGTGGCGGCGGCAAAGCCCACCGCGCACGTGCCCATCACCCAGACCGACGCGGCGAAAGTCGCCAAACCGTTGCGCAGCGCTTCCTGCGGCGATCGGCGCATGTTGAACACGCCCATCGCTACCGAGGCCGCACCGCCCACTACGCCCATGATCACGATCAGTTGCACGAAGCTGCCCGGCGGGAACCACAGCGCCAGCGCCGTCAAAAGCTTTACGTCACCGCCGCCCATCTGCCGCGCCGCATAGAGCGCAAAGGCGAGCAGGAACGTGATCAGCATCAACCCTAGCTGGAATAGTACCGCCACCCAATCGAGGCCCGCCGCCAGCCAGTACAGCGGCGCGGCCAGGGCGATCCCGGCATTCAGCCAGTTGTCTATCTCACGCCGGCGCAAATCGGTCACCGCCGCCACCAGCAGCGCGGTTGCCAAGGCCGCCAGCAATGCGTACGAAATCAAGCCGCCCAGCATCTCGGAAAGGTCTCCCATGTCGGGAGGTCGATTTAACGAACATGACTTACCGAATAGTAACCACGCCATTGCAGCGAGGCCGGGTGCCGTGAGCGATCCGGATGTCCTGACGCGGGCGGCCGCTGCCTACGATGGCCGCTCGATCCCGCCGGGTGCGCAGGAAACCACGTGGCGTGCGGCGGATGGACAGCTGATCCGGCGACTGGACTGGCCGCAACCGGGCAAGGCCCGTGGCGCGCTGCTGTTCGCGCCGGGCCGGGCGGACTTCTACGAGAAGCATTTGTCCGTCCTGTACGAATGGCACGCGGCGGGCTGGCATGTCAGCTCGATCGACTGGCGCGGGCAGGCGATGTCGGGGCGATTGGGCCTGGATGCGACGACCGGCCATGCCGACGATTTCGCGCCTTGGGTGGCTGATCTGGCCGCGTTCTGGCGCAGCTGGCAAGCCGATGCGCCCGGCCCGCATGTGCTGGTGGGGCACTCGATGGGTGGACACCTGGCCCTTCGCGGGGTGGTGGAGCGGCAGGTCCGCCCGGATGCGCTGGTGCTGGTCGCGCCGATGCTGGGCCTCAATCCCGGCTGGGTTCCGTCCACCGTCCTGCATCCGCTCGGCAACTTGGTCGCGCGCCTGCGCCAACGCCATCAGCCTGCGTGGAAGTGGGAGCGCGGGCTGGTGCCGCTGTCCAACATGCGGATGCAATTGCTGACGCATGACGATGTGCGCTTCGCCGATGAGGATTGGTGGTATGAACAGCGGCCCGATCTTGCGCTGGGCCCGCCAAGTTGGGGCTGGATCGCCGCGGCGCTGGCTTCGATCCGAGGGCTTGATCGGCGCGGCGCGCTGGAGTCCGTAGATGTGCCGGTGCTGCTGCTGGGCACCACGGCCGATCGCCTGGTGTCCTGGCGCGCGATCCGGCGCGCGGCGGCTCGGATTCCGAAAGCCGAACTGGTGACGTTCGGCCCCGAGGCTCGCCATGAGATACTGCGCGAATCGGCCACGGTGCGCCAGCGCGCGCTGGATGCCGTGGCCCGCTTCCTGGATCGCGCGGCCCCGGCTCAAGATCATCCTCAGGCTCAGGCGCAGGCTGGGGACTGAGCATGAGCATGGCGCGGTTCGATATCGTCGTGGTCGGCGCAGGAATGGCGGGCGCGTCCCTTGCGGCCGAACTGGCGGTACGGGCGCAGGTGCTTGTGCTGGAGGGAGAGGATCAGCCGGGCTATCACACCACGGGCCGCTCCGCCGCGTTCTGGACCGAGAGCTACGGCGGACCCGGCGTGCAGCCGCTCACCAGTGCGTCGGGACCGCTGCTCCAGGCGCTGGGCGTGTTGAACCGGCGTGAGGCGCTTACGATCGGCACGACCCAGCAGGCCGCAGAGGTGGAGGCGTTCGCTCGCACTTACGAAGCGCTGGGCATCGAGGTGCAACGGCTGGACCGCGCGGCGCTGGCGGCGCGCATCCCCGGCTTGCGTTCAGCCTGGACCCACGGCGCGCTGGAGCCCAGTTGCTGTGACATCGACGTAGCGGCGCTGCATCAGCACTACCTGGCGCAGCTGCGGACAGGGGGCGCGCAGCTTTGGTGTCGCGCGCGGCTGATCGCGGCGGAGCGGGATGGCGACGGCTGGCTGCTCACGTTGTCGGACGGACGGCAGGCACGGTGCGACGTGCTGGTCGATGCCGCCGGGGCCTGGGCGGATGGCGTGGCCGACATCGCCGGCGCGGCCCCGCTGGGCATCACGCCCTATCGCCGCACGATCGCGCAATGCCGCGTCGACCCCGCGGTCCCCGCTGACCTGCCGCTGGTGCTGGATGTGGCCGAGCGGTTCTACTTCAAGCCCGAGTCAGGCCGGCTTTGGCTCAGCCCGCATGACGAAACGCCAAGCCCGCCGTGCGACGCCGCGCCTGAGGAGATCGACATCGCCGTCGCGCTGGAGCGCCTGGGCACGGTGGTGGACTGGACGGTCGCGCATGTCGAACATCGCTGGGCCGGCCTGCGCAGCTTCGCGCCAGACCGGCTGCCGGTCTATGGCTTCGACGTGCAAGTTCCCGGCTTCTTCTGGTTTGCCGGCCAAGGCGGCTTCGGCATCCAGACCGCCCCCGCGGCGGCCAAGCTGGCGGCGGGCCTGGTGCTGGGCCAACGCTGGGGGGAAGTCGATCCGGAGCCTTATTCGCCGGGCCGCTTCATAAGATAGCGCTGCCATGTCTCGGCTTCGCTCGACACGAACGGACGGGGCTTTTGTTGAGTGCTCAGGTTTGCGTCCTTTGCCTCTCCTGCCAGGGGGTGGACATAAACCTCACCGCACACACCGTTCGTGTCGAGCGAAGTCGAGACACGCGAAAGCCAACCGCGCGAAAGCGCTACCGCTTGCTCACCGCCAGCGCCGCGTCGCTCGCCAGTTTGTCGGCGCGCTCGTTCTCGATGTGGCCGTCGTGTCCGCGCACCCATTTCCAGCTGATCTTGTGGCGATGGCAGGCCTCGATCAGGTCGTGCCACAAGTCGGCATTGCGCACCGGCTGCTTGCTGGCGTTGACCCAGCCCTTCTTCTGCCAGCCGTGGACCCACTTGGTCATGCCGTCGATCACGTAGCGGCTGTCGGTACAGACGGTGACTTCGCACGGCTCTGTCAGCGCGTTGAGGCCACGGATTACCGCTGTCATTTCCATGCGGTTGTTGGTGGTGGCGGGGTCGGAGCCCGACATTTCCTTTTCGTGCTGGCCCATCCGCAGGATCGCGCCCCAGCCGCCGGGGCCGGGATTGCCTTTGCAGGCGCCGTCGGTGAAAATCTCGATCGTCTTCAAGGTTAATAGACCGGTCAGGCTGGCTGGAAAATCCCGGCATGGCCGTCTTGGCTGTAGAATTCAAGCCTGCGGGCAAAGGCCATCGGGTCCTTGGGCGTAACCAGCGCATCGGCGGGCGTGTTCGCCCAGTCGTACGCGCGCGTCGCCAGAAACCGCAGTGACGCGCCGCGCGCCAGCAGCGGGAGGGCGGCCCGCTCGGCATCGGAGAGGGGGCGCACGGCCTCATATCCCGCCAGCAGCGCGGCGGACAGTTCCGGCATGAAGGTGCGCCCGTCGGCCGAAAAGCACCAGGCCGCATGCGTGACCGCCACGTCGTAGGCAGTGATATCCACGCAGGCGAAGTAGAAGTCGATCAGGCCGGTGACGCGTTCGTCCAACATTAGCACGTTGTCGGGGAACAAGTCGGCGTGGATCACGGAGCGGGGCAGGTCGGTGGGCCATCGACCCGAAACCAGCGGCAATTCGCGCGCCACCAGCGCCGCCAGCTGCGGGTCGATCGCCGAAAGCCCGTCCGTGCCGCAAGAGCCGAGCAGCTCCGCCCAGGCCGCGTAGCCCATGCCGTTTTCCCGCTGCCCCGCAAAGTCCCGACCGGCCAGATGCACTTGCGCCAGCGCGGCACCCACCGCGCGCGCCTGCCCCGGGGTCGGCTCGCTGACGGAGACGCCGGGCAGGAACTCGATCAGGGCCAGCGCCTTGCCCTCGTACAGGCGATAGCTGGCACCGTCGCGGTCATGGATGGTGCGCGGCACCGGGCAGTCCCGCGCGGCCAGATGGTCCAGCAGATCGAGGAAGAACGGCAGGTCGCCGATCTCCACGCGGTTTTCATACATCGTCAGGATGAAACGCCGCGTGGCGTCGAAGCATTGCGTCTCCACCAGCCAGTTGCTGTTCGAGACGCCCTCGGCGATGCCCTTGGCCGAAATCAGCGTGCCTACGTCGAACGCGGCGATGATCCGCGCCATCTCCTCGGCGCCCAGGCGTGTATAGACTGCCATGCGGTGCGCTCAGTCGGCGAGCTGGCGAGGCAGCTTGAACGTGATCCGCTCACGCGCGGTCACGATTTCCTCCGCCGTCACGGTGCGCAGTTCGCGCAGCCGCGCCAACACTTCGTCCACCAGCGCTTCGGGGGCGGAGGCTCCGGCGGTGATGCCCAGCGTCTTCACGCCATCCAGCCACGCCGGATCGATCTCCGTCGCACGCTGGATCATGTGGGATTTCGATCCGCACCGCTCTGCCACTTCGACCAGCCGAAGCGAGTTCGAGCTGTTGGGCGCGCCGATCACGATCACCATGTCGCACTTGGGCGCGATTTCCTTGACGGCGGCCTGCCGGTTGGACGTGGCATAGCAGATATCCTCCGCCTTGGGCGCGACCACCTGGGGAAAGCGCGCTTCCAGGGCGGCGATGATCGCGGCGGTATCGTCCACCGACAGCGTCGTCTGCGACAGGTACGACAGCGGGGCATCGGCTGCGAACGACAAGGTGGCGACATCGTCCACCGTTTCGATCAGCGTCATCGCGCCGTCCGGCACTTGCCCGAACGTGCCGATGACTTCCGGGTGACCGGCGTGGCCGATGAACAGGATGTGCCGGCCCGCCTCGATCTGGCGCTCGGCCTGGCGGTGTACCTTGCTCACCAGCGGGCAGGTGGCGTCCAGCCAGTCCAGCCCGCGCGCGGTGGCGGCGGCGGGCACGGCCTTGGGCACGCCATGCGCGCTGAAGATCACCGGCACACCGTCTGGCACTTCGTCCAGTTCCTCGACGAAGACCGCGCCCTTGGCCTTCAGGCTATCGACCACGAACTTGTTATGCACGATTTCGTGACGGACATAGACCGGCGCGCCATAGCGCTCGATCGCCCGCTCCACGATCTCGATCGCGCGGTCGACTCCGGCACAGAAGCCGCGCGGCGCGGCGATCAGCAAGTGGAGTGGCTCGGTTGCGCCACCGGGGCGCGGATCGGGAAAGGGCGCGTTCATCCTGCGGCCTCTAGCGCTTTGCCGCGCGTCTCGCTAGGGCAAGCGCAATACAGGCGTCCGATGGGGGCCTGTCATGGCCGACCAAGGATGCTTCGATGATCGCACGCCGCCTTTCTCCTTCCATTCGTGGCTCCGTTCCCGTTCTTTGCGCCGCCTCCGTGCTGGCGCTGTCCGCCGGGGCTCTGGGAGGCTGCGCCAAGAAGGGCGATATCGTGGTGGACGAAGGCGTGGGCATCACCGCCATCCGCTCACGCTGCCCCTCGGTCGGCATTCCGGACTATACCGGCGATGTCACCTTGTTCCGCAACCCGGGGGACAAGACCGCGGGAAACGTCGACGTGGTCGCCACGATGACCAACGTGCGCACCCAATGTGCCGAAGACGGCGCACAGCAGCCCGGCGCCCCAGCGGGCAGCGCGGACAAGGTCTATGCCACCGTCACGTTCGACGTGCAGGCCCGCCGCAGCGACACTGCCGGCGCGCGCCAGGTGACGATCCCCTACTTCGTCTCGGTGCTGCAGGGCACCTCCACCGTGGCCAGCAAGCGCGTGGGCTCCATCACCGTGAACTTCGCGCCGGGCCAGGAGCGCGCCCAGGCCCAGGGCACCGGCGCCGCCTACATCGACCGCGCCGCCGCCACTCTGCCCGAAGACGTGCGCGAACGCATCACCCGCAAGCGCAAGGCCGGTGACACCGACGCCGCCGTGGACCCGCTCTCCGACCCCAAAGTTCGCGCCGCCGTGGACCGCGCCTCGTTCGAACTGCTGGTCGGCTTCCAGCTGAACGCGGATCAGGTGGCCTACAACGCCACGCGGTGAGGCGGGGCTGCGCGACTGGCCGGGTTCCGTCGAGGCTAAACCGATGTAAGAGATACCCGTCGCCCCGGACTTGATCCGGGGGGCGCAACCTTTCAGACATTCCCGGAAAAGCGGGCTCCCAGGTCAAGCCCGGGATGGCGTGAGGAAGCGCGGTCGGGTTTCGCACTTGATCGACTATTGCAAGTACGCCCCTCTTATTCATTAGCGCTGACTGCATTTCAGGTCGATCGTCCCCATCGCCAGCGCCGATGGCGCGCCCCCAAGGGCAGCGATCTCGTCGTCAACGCATCGCTCACGTGGTGTTCGCGGGTCTTTTAGTCGCTGATCCACGACAATGACGATGCGACCATCCGGCAGGATCACAGTTCGTGCTTGTGGCGCCTTTCCCGGCGTCGCCGGAACGGCATAGACACGCGTTCCATCAGGCGCAGCGATCGCCCGAACGGAACTTTCGGGGGATTGTGCGGTCAGCGGTGAAGCTGAACTCAACCCAACCCCAAATGCCATGGTTACCGTGAGCAAAGCTGAGCGATCTGCCATGACAACCAATCCCGGTTCAAGAAGCAACTTAACTCTTTTATCTCCCTCAATTTCTACGAAGTAGTGAAGGTGGTTGTCAGCTTTCGGCACCGGTCGACACCGCCTCGATCGCTTCCCGCGCGGCGCTAGCGATGGTTTTGCGGGTGCTTCGTTCCTGGCCCGCCAGCGGGGGCAGCAAATGCACGGTCACCGGCACCGGCTTTGCGCGTGCCATCAGGCGTAGTGCGTTGGCGAGGCCGGTTTCTGCTCCGAACCAGGCGATGTCCGGGGCGTCAGGGCCGTAGTCCAGCCAGACGGGTTGGATCGCCACGGTATCGTCGCCGCCGTCCACTGCTCCCAGCAGCGAGGACTTGAACGGCCGCAGCGTCTGGCCATCGTTGGTGGTGCCTTCGGGGAACAGCGTGAGGACGCCGCTTTCGCGCAGGCCCTGCTGCAATTGCCCGACTTGTTCGCCCACGGTGCCGCGTTCGCTGCGGGCGATGAAGACCGTGCGGTTGAGGCGGCACAGGAAGCGCAGGCCCGCGTTGCCGGCCAGCCCGTCATGCGCGACGAAGGCGGTGCCGGTCGCTCCGGCCAGCGCCAGAATGTCCAGCCAGCTCAGATGGTTGGCGATGAGGAAGCAGGGCGTCGGCGCGCGGGTGCCGCGAACGTGCAGCCGCCCGCCGACGATCCGCAGCGTGCCGCGCAGGAACAGCGGCGCCACCCGGTTGCGGCCGGGCAGAAGCGCGCGCAGACCGTAAAGCAGCAGGCACGTGAGCAGCCAGCCCAGCAACGTGGCCAGCCGCAGGCCGATGCGCAGCCGACCCGCCACGCCCACCTGCGCAGGGGCGGCAGGCGCGGTCATTCAGCGATCGCCGCCGTCACGCTCCAGCTTGACCCCGAACAGTTCCATGCGGTGGTCGACCAGGCGGAAGCCCAGCCGCTCGGCGATCTGGCGCTGCAACGATTCCAGTTCGGGATCGACGAATTCGATCACGTTGCCCGTTTCCACGTCGATCATGTGATCGTGGTGCGCCTCGGGCGCGGCTTCGTAGCGGGCGCGGCCGTCGCCAAAGTCATGCCGGTCAAGAATGCCCGCTTCCTCGAACAAGCGCACGGTGCGGTAGACGGTGGCGATCGAGATGCCCGGATCGATCACGGCGGCGCGCTCGTGCAGCTTTTCCACGTCCGGGTGGTCGGTGCTTTCGGACAGGACGCGCGCGATCACGCGGCGTTGCTCGGTAATACGAAGACCGCGCTGGGCGCAGAGAGCTTCAATGTCGATAGGCTGGTGCACGTCGTCTCCAAACGCGATGCGGCGGCGTCATCCCATCTAGGACAACGCCGCCACAATCACAACTCTTTGAAAGGGAAAAGGGTGCCGATCAGGCGGTGACGGGCGCAGCCTTGGGGCGGCGGCCACGGCGCGCGTTCGGCTTGCGGCCCAGGCCGATCTTCTTGGCCAGTTCGCGGCGCTTTTCCGCATAGTTGGGGGCGACCATCGGATAGTCCGCCGGCAAGTTCCAGCGCTGGCGATACTCTTCGGGAGTCATGTTATAGTGCGTCATCAAGTGGCGCTTCAGCATCTTGAGCTTCTTGCCGTCTTCCAGGCAGACGATGTAGTCAGGCTTCACCGAAGCGCGCACCGAAACGGCGGGCTCAGGCTTTTCTTCCTGCACCGGCTCCACGCCGCCAAGCCCGGCGAGAGCGCCGTAGACATTGGTGATCAGCGAGGGCAGATCGTCCAGCGGAACGTTGTTGTTGCTGACGTGAGCGGCGACGATATCCGAGGTGAGCGTGATCAGCGTCTCGTTCATATCGGTTTGAATATTTTCCATTTCTTTCCTCTTTGGCGACCGCGTCTGCAATGGATACGGGATATTCAGGCAAGCTTATGCTTGTTACCCAAAGCCTTTATACAATCTGAAACGCATGACAAGATTATTTGGGCAATACGTGCCGTCATGCGGATCAGGCGCTTAGAGGTAATACCGCCTGCGACATATTTCAGGGAATTTCGTAAGCGAATGTGACTGCATCGATCCGCGGGCCGATTTTTGGCCGATAGTATTCTTTTCTTTCGCCTATCACGGTGAAGCCGAATAATCGATAAAGGCTTTCTGCCGGGTTGCCCTTGCGCATTTCTAACAGAAGCCGCTCCGCCCCGCGTGATTTGGCAGCCACAACAAGAGAATCAAGAATAGCGCGGCCGATACCGCGACAGCGATATTCGGGCAACACGCCGAACAGCAGCAGTTCTTCCTCGCGATAGCCGGTGCGGGAAAGGGAAAAGCCCACCGCCTCATCGCCATCTTCGGCGCGTCGGCCCTGGGCGGTGGCGAGGTGGGCATGGCAATTGCCCAGCAGCAGTGCGTCTTCCACTTGGCGGCGTGACCATGCTTCTCCGTAAGTCGGATCGAACGCGCCGGCCATTACGTGCATCAGGCGATCGATATCGTCGGCGCGATCCACCATGTCAGACCGTTGACGCCGAGACTTTGGCATCGGGCGCGCGGCCGTAGATCGGCGTGATATCGCTCCGCAGTTCGAAAGCGGGGAGGGCCGGGAACGCCCGGGCATCGGGCCACAGGTCCAGCACGTGGCCGGTGCCTGCGGCGCCCACCAGCGCGGCGGCCTGGCTACCGGCGACAAGGCCCCGCGTGCCTGCCACGGCGGCCTCCGGGCGCAGCGAGCGGGTTTCTTCCAAAATGCTGCCATCGTCGGCATAGCGGGCGACGAACCACTCGCCATGTCCGCCGGTCATCGCCACGGATACTGCCTGCGCGCCGGCTTGATCGCGCGCCATCGCGGCGACCAGCGCCAGCGTGGGATAGCCGACCACGGGCACGCCCCAGGCCAGCCCCAGCGCCCGCGCCGCTGCCAGACCCACGCGCACGCCGGTAAAGCTACCGGGACCGAGCGACACGGCAATCAGATCCGCCCGGCCACGCTCGGGCAGGGCGGCGATCATCGGGACGAGGTTTTCCGCGTGCCCCCGGCCCAGCATCCGCCAGTCCCCGGCAAGGCACGCGCCGTCCTGGATCACCGCGACGGAGCAAGCCTCGGTAGCGGTGTCGATTACCAGAGTTCGCGGGCTGGACCCCACAGGATCAGCAGGCGATCAGGCTGCGCGCACTTCGATGACTTCGGGGACGTAGTGCTTCAGCAACCCTTCGATGCCGTGCTTGAGCGTGGCGGAAGAGGAGGGGCAGCCCGAGCATGCGCCTTGCATCGTTAAATAAACGACGCCTTCGCGAAAGCCACGGTAGATGATGTCCCCACCATCGTTGGCGACGGCGGGGCGGACGCGCGTGTCGATAAGGTCACGGATCTGGGCGACGATATCGGCATGGGCCGGATCATCGGCCTGGCCATCCAGCAGATCGTCTGTTTCGCCAGGCACCGAAAAGCCCGAAGCGTCACCACCGGTGAACAGCGGCGCTTCGGAAATGAAGTGATCCAGCAGCACCGCCACGACCTGTGGCTTGAGTGAGGCCCATTCCACGCCCGGCGCGGCAGTGACGGAAACGAAGTCAGCGCCGAAGAATACGCCGGTCACGTCACCCAGATCGAACAGCATCTGCGCCAGCGGAGACGCTTCCGCCGCTTCGGGGGAGGTGAATTCGCGCGTGCCCGCGGTCATCACTTGTCGTCCCGGCAGGAACTTCAGGGTGGAGGGGTTGGGCGTGGCTTCGGTTTCAATGTACATGATGACTGGCGATGTAGGCAAAGCGCCGGGGTGGTCAAGGGCACAGCGGGGCAACGGCGCGTCTTTCCCCATGGCGTGTTCGCCTTCCCCGAGGGTGCCGCAAGTAAACTTCGGCTATTCACTGGTCCTTAAGCGCGGCGCTCCCTATACCTTGTGCCATGCACATTTCCTCGCGCGCCGTTCGCTCTTTCGCCTGCCTGCTGCTCCTGTCCACTTCCACGTTGTCTCCGGTCCTGGCGCAGCCCGGCCCGGTGCAGGAGAAGCCGGCGACCGCGAACCCGCCGTCGACCAAGCCGATCCAGGGCACCGTCGCACCCGGCAGCGCCACCAAGGTGCCGTGGCTCTACAAGGGCAGCGATGTGCCGCCAGACCTTGAGTGGAACTTCGGCGAGCTTTCGAACGGCCTGCGCTATGCCGTGCGCAAGAACGGCGTGCCGCCGGGCCAGGTTTCGATCCGCATTCGCGTGGACGCGGGATCGCTTTATGAAACCGATAGCGAGCGTGGCTATGCCCACTTGCTGGAGCATATGGTATTCCGACAGTCCAAGTATCTGGCAGAGGGCACCGCGATCGCCACGTTCCAGCGGCTGGGGGCTTCGTTCGGCACCGACACCAATGCCGAGACCAGCCCGACGCAGACGGTGTTCAAGCTGGACCTGCCCAACGCCACGCCCGTTTCGCTGGACGAGACGTTCAAGCTGCTGTCCGGCATGGTCACCGCGCCCACGCTGAGCGCGGACAACCTGAAGCTCGACGTGCCGATCGTGATGGCCGAAATGCGCGAGCGCGGCGGCGCGGCCAAGCGGGTGCAGGACACCATGCAGGACGTTTTCTACAAAGGTCAGCCGCTGGCGGAGCGTTCGCCGATCGGCACGGTGAAATCGCTGCAGACCGCCACGCAGGATTCGGTGCGTGCATTCTATAAGCGCTGGTACCGCCCGCAGAACGTGGTGGTGATCGTGGCGGGCGATGCCGAGCCCGCGCAGCTCGAAAGCTACGTAAAGAAATGGTTCGCGGACTGGAAGCCGACCGGCCAGGCGGTCCCCGCGCCCAGCTTCGGCGATCCCGTCGCCCCGGCGGATGCGCCCAAGGGGGAGACGCCGATCGGCGATACCAAGGTTCTGGTAGAGCCCGATCTGCCGCCCGCGATCAGCTATGCCACGCTGCGCCCCTGGCGGCAGGTGAACGATACCATCGTCTATAACCAGGGCCTGATGACGGACTCTCTGGCGCAGGCGATCATCAATCGCCGGCTGGAATCCAAGGCGCGGCTGGGCGGCAGTTTCCTGACCGCGCAAGTCAACCAGCAGGACGTTTCACGCTCCACCGACGCCACGTTCGTGTCGATCACGCCGCTGGGCGATGACTGGAAAGCCGCCGTGCGCGATGTGCGCGCCGTCATCACCGATGCCATGACCCGTCCGCCGACGCAGGCGGAGATCGATCGCGAACTGGCCGAGCTTGACGTCGCCTTCCAGGTGCCGGTGGAGCAGCGCCGCCTGCTGCCGGGCAGCAAGCTGGCAGACGATCTGGTCAACGCGCTGGATATCCGCGAGACGGTGGCCTCGCCCGAGGCGGTGCTGCGCATCTTCCGGGAATCAAAGCCGCTGTTCACGCCCGCCGCCGTGCAGCAGCACACCCGCCAGCTGTTCAGCGGCACGGTGACGCGCGGCCTGTTCATCACTCAGAAGGCGGGCAATGCCACCGACGCCGCGTTGCGCCAGGCGCTGGCCGCGCCGGTCAAGCCGGACGAACAGGTCCGCCAGGCGTCCGGCCCGCCGGTTTCGTTCGACAAGCTGCCGCCGATCGGTCAGCCGGGGCAGATCACCCAGTCGCAAAGCACCGGGCTGCTGGGCATTCAGCAAGTGGTCTTCGCCAATGGCGTGAAGGCGCTGCTGTGGCCGGTTCAGGAAGAGCCGGGCCGCGTCACCGTGAAGGCGCGCTTCGGCGGTGGCTATCGCGAGATGTCTCCCAAGGACGCGCCCTATATCGGGCTGGGCCAGATGGCGCTGGTCAGCTCCGGCCTTGCCACGCTGGGCCAGGACGATCTCGATCGCATCTCCACCGGCCGCAAGATGGGCTTCGACTTCAAGGTGGATGATGCCGCGTTCGAGATGACTGCGGAGACGCGGCCTGCTGATCTTGCGGACCAGCTCTATTTGTTCGCCGCCAAGCTCGACATGCCGCGCTGGGACAAGCAGCCGTTCGAGCGGGCGAAGGCGGCGGCCAAGATTCAGTACGCGCAGTTCGCCACCTCGCCCCAGGGCGTGCTCAACCGCGATCTGCAGTTCTATCAGCGCGGGCAGGATCCGCGCTTTGAAACCGCGACCCCGGCCGAGATCGACAAGACCACGGCCGACGGTTTCCGCAAGGTGTGGGAAAAGGCGCTCGCCAGCGGGCCGGTCGAAGTGCAGATCTATGGGGACTTCGATCCCGCCACCACGCTGGCCGCCTTGCAGCGCACGTTCGGCGCCCTGAAGCCGCGCGATCCCGCGCCGGTGGCCGCCGCAACCGGTGACATCACCGTGCCCAAGCCGTCCACCAAGCCGATCATCCTGGCGCATCACGGCGATCCGGACCAGGCGGCGGCGGTGATCTCCTGGCCGACCAGCGGCGGCTCGATGGGCTTGCCGGAATCGCGCCAGCTGGAAATCCTGACGCAGCTTTTCACCAACCGCCTGTTGGACGCGATGCGTGAAAAGCTGGGCGCGTCCTATGCGCCCTACGTCTATTCGACCTGGCCGGTGGACCTGAAGGCGGGCGGCTCTATCACCGCGATCGCGCAGATCGAGCCGGGCAAGGTGCCGGTGTTCTTCCAGACGGCGGATCAGATCGCGCAAGACCTGATCACCAATCCGCCATCGGCTGATGAACTGGCCCGCGTGATCGAACCGCTGCGCCAGCAGATCACCCGCGCGGCGTCCAGCACCCAGTTCTTCATGCAGCAGCTGGAAGGCGCGACCACCGATGCCTCGCGCATCAATTCGCTGCGCACGATCATGACCGATTACACGGAAACCACGCCCGCCAAGATGCAGGCGCTGGCCGCGAAGTATCTGGGGAAGGGTGCGTCGTGGCGGCTTGAGGTTGTGCCGCAGAAGGATGCCGGCAAGCTCGCCAAGGCGCAATAAGCGGGAATCGAGCCCGCCGGCTGGCGTTATTGGAGCCGGTGGGGCTGACCGGTTCTGCGGCCGCCAGATTCTGCGCGGCGACGCTTGGCCGTAGCGCGCCGGGTTTCGAATTCCGCCTTGTAGAGCGATGCCAGCTGGATGTGCAGCTCCGCCGCTTCCGGGCAAGGCGCCGTGCGTGCCAGCCGTCGCTCTTCGCAAAGCTGGGTCGCGCAATAGCGGGTGTCATTGTCCACAGTGATCTCCTTTTGGAGTCGTTGACAAGGCGAAGCATACAGCAATTTGCCGGGGGATGCGATAAACATGGATTATCCCGATCCTTTTTTTCTTTGAGATACAATTACATCGCCAGAAGGTCCCATGCAGCGCCGATCGCTAGTGCTTCGGCCTGCTGGCGTTGCCGTTCACCGCGGGGACGGGACCTTGCCCATCAGCGTGGAGGCATGACTGAAAGCGCATCACGCACAGCCGTGGGGCTGACGATCGCGCTGATCGGCAACGCCTGTTTTGCATTTCTTACGTTCAGTCGCTATGTCGCGCTCCCTTGATTGCGCCGGGCACAGCCGGCACCGGGAGTATGGTACGTGGCGAGCAATTGGACAGTGGATAGCTGGAAGTCGCACGAGGCGCGGCACCTGCCATCCTATGGCGACGCGGAGAAGCTGAGTGGGGTTGAGGCCACGCTCTCCAGGTTCCCGCCGCTGGTCTTCGCCGGTGAGGCGCGCGAACTGAAGAACGATCTGGCCGAAGTGGCCGCCGGTCGCGGTTTCCTGCTGCAGGGCGGGGATTGCGCCGAAAGCTTCGCCGAGTTTCATCCGGACAATATCCGCGACACGTTCCGTGTGCTGCTGCAGATGGCGGTTGTCTTGACCTTCGCCAGCAAGCAGCCGGTGGTGAAGGTGGGCCGCATGGCAGGCCAGTTCGCCAAGCCGCGCTCGGCCCCGACCGAGACGATCGGCGGCGTGGAGCTTCCCAGCTATCTGGGCGATATCATCAATGGCATCGAATTCGAGCCGGGCACGCGTGAGAACGATCCCGAGCGGATGGTGCGCGCGTTCACGCAATCGGCCGCGACGCTCAACCTGATCCGCGCGTTTGCCAGCGGTGGCTATGCCAATCTGCGCCAGGTCCATCAGTGGACGATGGAGCACATCGGCCGCAGCCCCTGGGGCCAGCGTTTCAGCGAGATGGCCGATCGCATCAGCGAAGCGCTGGACTTCATGGCGGCGTGCGGGGTCGATCCCAAGACCGTGCCGCAGTTACAGGGCACCAGCTTTTACACCAGCCACGAAGCGCTGCTGCTGCAGTACGAGCAGGCGCTGACCCGGCGCGATTCGCTGACCGGGGATTGGTACGATTGCTCGGCGCACATGCTGTGGATCGGCGATCGCACGCGGTTCGAGAATTCGGCCCATGTCGAATTCCTGCGCGGCGTGGGCAACCCGATCGGCATGAAGTGCGGCCCCAGCCTGGAGCCCGACGCACTGCTGCGCATGCTCGACATCCTGAACCCGTCGCGCGAGGCCGGGCGAATGACGCTGATCACCCGCTTCGGGCATGACAAGGTGGAAGCCGGTCTGCCCAAGCTGCTGCGCGCGGTGAAGGCCGAAGGGCACCCGGTGGTGTGGTCGTGCGATCCGATGCACGGCAATGTCATCAAGTCCGACAGCGGCTTCAAGACTCGCCCGTTCGAGCGTATCCTGGCTGAAGTGCGCGGCTTCTTCGCCGTCCACCGTGCCGAGGGCACGCATGCCGGCGGCATCCATATCGAGATGACCGGCCAGGATGTGACCGAATGCACCGGCGGCGCCATCGCCATCACCGACGATACGCTGGCCGATCGCTATCACACGCATTGCGATCCCCGCCTGAACGGTGCCCAGTCGATCGAACTGGCGTTCATGATGGCGGACATGCTCAAC
>NZ_CAXYKL010000002.1:0-2780 GCF_964277725.1 uncultured Novosphingobium sp.
TCGCGCTGGACTGGTACGACATCCGCATCAAGGACGCGATCAACACCGCCAACGCCTCCACGGTCGCCGCGTTGTGCGTGGATCAGCCAACCACCGATAACCCTTTCTGCGATGCGATCAGCCGGCAAGCGGGCAGCGGCTATATCGACAGTTACATCGTCCAGCCCGAGAACGTCGCCGCATTCCGAACCGCCGGCCTGGAATTGAACGCTGCATACCAGGTTGACACGGCCAATCTCGGCACCTTCGATATGCGGCTCGTCGGCGGCTATTTGCACCGGCTGGAGCAGATCCCGACCATCGGCGCCGATGTCCAGGATAATCGCGATCAGCCGTTCCGTCCCAAGTACAACCTTACCTTTTCTCCAAGCTGGTCGTTGGGCGCGCTGACCGTGAATTACAACTTGCGCTGGCAGAATGGCGTGCGCCGGTTCGAGCGGGTCGCCACCGACGGCAACCCGAGCTATGTCGATCCGCAGTACTTCCGTTTCAAGGAATTGTGGCAGCACGACATTCGAGCACAATACGAGGTCGGGGATGCCTTCGCTTTCTACGCAGGCGTGAACAACTTCACCAATCAGAAGCCGGACATCGGTTTTGAAACGAACGTGCCGATTTCACCCGTAGGCCGCTACTTTTATGCCGGAGCCAAGATGACGCTGGGCAGCCGTCGGTAAGGGTTGCGGGCCGGAGCTCACTATGCTTCCGCGATATATGAAAAATTCGGTCAAACGAATTCCGGAACGAGATCACCGGTCGCTGTAAACATCCACCGCAGATTTCGTGCGTGGCTTCAAGGGGGCCAAGCCAACTTCCACAACGAAATCAGTTTAGAACGCCACCTCGCAGATAGGAAGACTTCGAAGCACTGCCACTCAGCAGCCTTGGCTGAGTGGCAGATCGTTGCGGGTTGTTGATCCAATCAGTGATCGGCCATGCGCGCCGCGATTTGGCGTTGGCGTTCGGTGATCTGTGAATGGCGCTGCGCCGGCGTAACCCAGACAGTCTCCTTCGGTAGTACGGTTTTAAGTTCATTCACTTTGACGACGCGAACCTTGATCGACGGTTCGCGTGCCGGATTCTTTGATAGGCCTTGCGTGCGAATGACAAGCGGCACGGTGTGCAGGCCGCCGGTATCAATCCAATTGTGCGCACCCGGGTCGCGCGGGGCGATCACGAATGTACTGGTGCCGTCCGCATTCTTCGTTATTTGGCTGTTGTTTAGGCTGGAAGTGTGGTTGGCATAGTCGATGGTGATCCACCAGTTGTTGTGCGCTACGACGCTGTAATAAGCAGCATCCGAAGGGTCCATGGTGATGAGCATAGCCTCATCGTCAGCCAATACGGCGAGCCCACTACCGGCGCGCTGCGTCAGCAGCCCTCCGACCGAACCAGATTTTGCCAGCTGAGTAATGTTGTTGGGATGGCCGTGGGCAAGTTTGTAGAACCAGTAGACATGGGGGAGTGCCTCAAGCGCAATGTCGGCGGTCTTCGCGGCGATCTGGTCATCGGTCATAGGAGGAGCGGACGGCGGATCGAGGCGTTGAATCGCCAGAGCGTTGGCGCGTTGATTCCAGTCGCCAAGCGAATCACGGATGAACAATGCCTTCGCGCCCGGGAAGGTTTGGATGTGATTGGCCCTGCCATTTGCAGGCTTGGGATCGAGCGTGATCGAGAAGCTGCCATCCGAGTTAACCTTGAGGTCGGATTGCTCGACCATGTTGAGCGTTTTGGATGTGTTCCAGTCCCCCACCAACACATAAGACACATCCGACGGCGGATTGGCACTGACCTTCCCATTCAGCCGGAAGTGGCCGGTGCTGTCGATCGGTATCCAACGGTAGATGTTGTCCGGATTATCTCCGCCCCAGCGTGAGCCGGGCACAGCCATGCCTTGCCAGCTATGCGGCGGAGTATAAATGTGGACGACTTTCGGATAGTTCGCATCGCTGGCCGCTGCCTTGATTGCGAAATTAAACATGAAATCATCCATCATGCTGTCGAAACTGGGCCAAGCCTCGGCCGGAGGCTCGTCTCGTAGCACGGCCTTCCAGCGAAAGGCGGCAAGATCGCGTCCTTTCCTGACCTGTTCGGTCTGGATCGCAGCTAGCGCCTTGCGGGTGATTTCGTTCTGATCAGCTGTGGCAAGCGGGTTTGCCTCGGTCGTGCTGCTGGCCGCGGTCTTGGGCTTTGCGGCGACGCC
The DNA here is from genome assembly GCF_964277725.1 of uncultured Novosphingobium sp. NCBI lineage: Bacteria > Pseudomonadati > Pseudomonadota > Alphaproteobacteria > Sphingomonadales > Sphingomonadaceae > Novosphingobium > uncultured Novosphingobium sp. The sequence continues at coordinate 2,204 of NZ_CAXYKL010000002.1, forward strand.
GCCTACCGTGCTGATCGCCATCGTGACTGCTGCGGTTGCTAGCAGCATACGCCTTGCTCCGATCATGGCCATCTCCTGTCTTAACGGACGGCAGCAGGCCGGTCCTTGCCCTTGTTATCTTTGATTATCGCCGAACCGCCAGCCAACATCCAGTCCGAACCTGAGCGGCGCGCCAATAACGGCATAATAAACTTTCTGCGCCCGGATTGTATAGGTGTCACGACTGTTCGAGACCATTGGCGACGCCGACGAGCAATCAAAAAGGCCGAGTACAGGCGGCATCAGTACCAAGAGATTTTTGAAGACGGCTCAAAAGCCAACGGGCTATCAAGTGATGAGAGTTGGGCTCGGTTCCATTTTGCCCGCAAGGGTCAGGCCTGAACCAAGAGGGGGCATCCGCGTTCAATAGCACGTTGTCGAGGTGTGCAGGCTTCGCCGTGTCATCAACTAGAGAGGCTGACGTGTGATCAGAACGAAGCTGTACAGGTCAGCTCACGCGTGAGCGGTGTTTTGGCCACACTTCAGTCGCTAGTGCGTTCGTCATCACGAGCCTCGTGGCGACGCGATGGCTATCTCG
>NZ_CAXYKL010000003.1:0-32488 GCF_964277725.1 uncultured Novosphingobium sp.
TTTCGCTGGCCTTGGCGCTCGCGTGCGCCTGCCTGCTCATCCGCGGGAACTACTGGCACGCACGCTCCGCCAAATGGGAGGACGTCGCCAGCAAATGGAAGTCGGCGCAACAGGAGCAGGAAGCAGCCTACGTCGCCGCGCAGGCCAGTGCCGCCGCATCCGCTCGGGCCGCGCGTCTCGCCGCCGAGCAGACATCCCGCACCATCGCCGAAAGGGCTGATCATGAAGACGTCACTGATGCGAGTGCTGCCGCTGCTCGCTTTGCCGATGCTCGCCGCGTGCCAGTCCACGCCAGCCCCGTTGGCAGTCCGACCGGCGACGCCGGAGCCGCAGGCCAAGCTGACACTGCCCCGGGCGGTGACCGATCCGGTGCCGATGCCGTGGCGCTCGGCCGCGGCGAGTTCGACCAGCTCGTCGGCAACACCCTCCGCCTCGAACGCGTGCGCCGCTGGGGCCAAGAACTGATCACCGCAGACTTGGCCGCTCCGGCCGATCAACAGAAGGAACCCTGAACTATGGCCGGATACCGGAACCGTCAGGCACGTGCACGTGCTGCTTTTATCGCCAAGGGCGGTGCCACCCCCACGCCTACGCCTACCCCGACGCCGGGGCCTAATTTGCGTTACCCACTGTCGATCGTCTGGGCACCAGGCACGGCCAACCTTGCTCAGGCGTACAGCTACACACCCGAAACGGCGGGTGGCAGCGGCGCAAAGACTTACTCGCTTTCCGGTACGCTGCCGGCCGGATTGTCGTTCTCGTCCGCTACTGGCGCGATCACTGGCACGCCGACCGCCGCAGGCTCATTCGGCCCTCTGACAATGACGGTCAGCGACGCCAGCGGCACGGCATTGTCCGACCCGATGACCTTCATCGTCGGTGTCGCGCCTGTCGCCATTGCTCCCTCAGGCGACACCTCCGGCGCTACGGACACTTCCGCGATCCAGGCGGCGCTAGATGCGGGCCGCAGCGTCAACCTCTCGGCGGCTATCTACAACATCAACGCTATCCTGCTGATGCCGTCTGCCACAGCCATCTATGGTCAGGGATCGGCTTCGACCGAGATCAGGCTGGCAGCCAACAGCAACTGCCAGTTGGTCGCGAACAAAAACCGCGACACCACCACGCGCACTGACAACGGGCTCGTTATCTCAGGCGTATTCCTGAACGGTCAGGAAGGGGCGCAGACACGCCAAACGCAGCAGCGCCTCAATCACGGCGTCTGCCTGGTGTCAGCGAACAACGTTCTCATGAAGGACGTGAAGATCAATGCCAACGCGTCGTGCATGTCAATCCACGGAACGACAAACTTCCATGCGCGCGATCTCATCTATGCTCAACTTGGCACAGTGCTGGGCGACGGCACCAACCAGGACGGTTTCGACGCGGGCAACGGCTGTCTCAATGTCGCTCTCTCGAATGTCTCGGGCAGCGTCTACGATGATCCGATCTCCCTCTGGGCCAAAAGCGCGCAATCATCGTCAGCGATGATGGCTGGCTTGCCATGGCAAGCGGGGGCTGACTGCTACAATCACATCTACAAGGACGTGAACGTCAACTCTAACCGAACGAACATGATCCGGCTTCAGGCGGGCAACACGCGCAAGTTCTACCGCGTCTATGGCAAAAACCTGAATAATCTGGCTGCAAGCTCGACGGGGCCGCGCACGTTGCTTTCGTTTGGCCCCAGCGTCTACCTTTCACCTGCCTTCGGCCCTTCGCCGATAAAGCCGCAAGTGGGCGATCTGCGGGATATCGTGATCGAAGGCGCGAGCGGTGTAGAGTATTACGTCTCGCTCGCAACGACATGCTCCAACGTCGCCATATACGATATTGTGCAGAACATTCCCCTCAAGAGCGCGCTATTCATCACGAGCGATCAGAACACCGACTTTGCCGCGATGATGGACAACATCAAGGTCAGCGGCGTCACCGACACTTACGCGGGCAATGGGACGCACGGCGATCTGGTTAACTTGCCCTCAGCCTCTACGCCGTCGAACATCACGATCGAGAATGTCTCGCTCAACCACTTGACGAACGTCGTCAATGGCACGGCGACAATCGCCAACCTCGTGCTGAACAACATCGCGGTGAAGCAGGCGTTCGGCCCACTGTTCAACGGTGTCCCGGCATCCACAGGCACTGCCGACAATATCTCCATCACTTGGCCGTTTACCTCGACGTTTGCGGTGGCGACGGGCCTCACGCTCGGTCAGAACATGCCCACCGTCCGGGCAGCAGACACGATCCCGACGCCTCGAAATGGCTCGTTCATTCGCGTCCACAATGGCGTTGCGCCAGCAAACGACAATGCAACCCAAGGGGGCCTTTACGTCGGTAACGGAGCGGCTTGGGCGCGTTCGGGGCCGGCGCAAGACCTGCCAGAGCCGAGCAGCTATGTTGGAACGCTTCTCAGCGATACGTTCACAGATACGGATGGCAAGGCGCTGAGCGCACACGCGCCAGAAGTGGGGAGCATCTGGTACGCGCATCCAAACTTGGCCAGCCAGGCCAACGGATACAAGATCATTGGAGGCCGAGCTTACAGCGCCGACGCGAGCGACTTTTTCATCAACAAAATCCTGCCCCTGTCTAAGGCTGGATACCAAGAGGCTGTCTATGACAATCTTTCGGACATCGCTGCCGAAAGCCCCGGCATCGCGGTCCTGACCAGTACTACGGCACAATCGTGCTACTTCTTCCGCTGGAACCAGACCACCGCCTCGTGGCAGCTTTTCCGGATCAACGCAGGCGCTTCTACGCAACTTGGCGCTAATGTCGCGGGGACATGGGCTGTCGGTACGGCCAAGACGTTGCGATTGGATTACACGATTGCCAGTGACAACTCATCGGTGACGCTGGTGGCAAGCGTGGACGGCACCCCGGTCATCACGCAGACGGACACCAGCGCCTCCCGCATCACGACGATCGGGCGCGTCGGCATTCGCAACTCGGGTGCTGCGCAATCTCCGACGACGGGGAAGCAAGTGACCAGCGCAATTGCGGTAAGCCGGTGACCGCCGCTGTCTTCACCCGTCAGGACGTCCAGCACGTCTCGGACGTCCGCCTGATTGCTCTCGCCAAGCTCCACGCTTGGCGGGGCGACAGCCGCTACGAGTATGGCGTCGCCCGCATGAAGGACATCGTCGCGGCCTGCGAGGAGATCATCGCGCGGGGGCCTGAGGATTTGCGGCACATCATCGAACATGTGCCAACTGCGGAGGCGGCTAAGCAGGAGTTGAGATTATCAGTGTTCGGCAAGTGAGGGAGATCGTTGTTAGAATGCCGACCTACATTTTCGGAGGTCGATCTGTGTAAGGCCACCGCCTACTAATTGCTGACCTAATGTTTTGAGCGGGTCGCCATCGAGCAGTGTTGTGAAAGGTCCGATGCCTGGTTGAGCAGGCCACGGATACATTAAGTACTCTAGCGCCACATCATCAACGCTTATTCCAACAAGAGCGAGCTCTAGGCCGTCTGTCGGCCAGACCAATCTCATCCCGTGTCGAGAGCAGTGATCAGCAGGATCTGAGACGAGGAATTCAAGATCCTGCACATTGTTAGTGGCAAGAACATAGGTAATCAGGCCGCCCGCTTCGAACATGATCGACTGTGCTAAAATTTCGTGCGCCCCGACCTCCTCATCGCTTCTTTGAACAGAAAAGGACTGTGTAAAGAGCTGCGGATAAGATTGCTGTCCGGAGTAGCGTCCGACCGCTATGATCCAAGAATCAGGCACATTGTGGTCTTGCATGAACCGTTCTCGAGTTTCACCTGGAATTGTTCGGTGTGGCCCCGTAAACTCAAGCACCATCGCCTTAAGAGTTGCCCATCGCGCAATCTGAAGGCGATCGTCCGGGGACAGCTCACAAAGTGGCGCTTCTTTGATGCGACGGAAAACAGGAGCTGCCGTCTTTTCAATTCGCGACATCCATTCATTGTTGCAAGGTTTGCACACACATTTCAGCTTCTTTGCAGAATGCTCTCCGCGCCCAAGCTTACCGCGCATGACAGCGTATGGAGCCTCAGCTCGCGGCGAGAATATTAGATGCTCCCCAGGGGAGCCAAGGTCATGAAGATCCTTCCACACCCACTCAGACAGCAGGTGCTCTCCCGAACTCACCTTGCCATCACAAAATATGCATTCGTAAATACGCTCGCGGTCTAAGTCCATTGTAAGTGCTACTCCGCCCCGTTGTGATGCATGGCCAGTTCGGCCTACCTACGCAGCCCCAGAGCGTCACTTAGCCTTGCCCCTGCTGTCAAGCTGATCTGCAACGAAAGGTCTAAGGGCAAGGGCGTGGTGACGCTCGGGCCGACTTGCAAGCTACCGTGACGGTTGCGGCTGCAGGACCCAACCGAAACGCCGGGGGCGGTAGTTTCCGAAGAAGGCCGGGTCCTGCCCCGGCAGACGGTTGAGGACTCAAGTGCCCGAACTGATGATTGTTTCGTTGGCGAGTGCCAAATGAATAGCGACCTCGGCTGATGTGCGCCCGCCCCGATTTCAGCCATTCAGTTTGTGGGTTCACGACCTAAACAAAACTTGATAATTCTGAACGAAGCACTTGTTTGGCAAAGTAATTAGCCATCGCAGTGGCACCCTCGTCGCTAAGCTCGATAAACACCCGCCGACCATCAAGTCGGTCGGGCTTGCGACGGCATAGACCTCGTTTGACCAAAAGGCCGATCCACCGGAGCGCCGTTGTTGTCGGCACCCCGGAGGCCAAGCAAAGCGAGGTTACTGCTACCGGCCTACACTCGACTTTTGCGGCGGTGAGATCAAGCAGCATCTCCCAAGCAGGATCAGCAAATAGTTCTGTTCCAAAAAACTTAAGCCGATCAGCTCGAATTTGAATAATCCGGCGTATCACTTTTGCGTCTGGTAAGGGTCTCCCACGGGTCCGAAGACTCTGGTTCGGCTGGCAGTCCAGTTGAGGCGGGTCGTTGTTGGGGAACGGATCCAGCGTTCCATCTGCTACCGCGACCAGCCAAGCCGCGAGTTGTCTCAAACTAGCTGTATCCTGTGGCCGGGTCGGTATCTGTATGTCCATCATACCCTGCCCTCGACAGATCTGCCGATCGATCCAGCCATATTCCCACCACCATCGTCACCAGCATCGGTAACTGCCAGATGGTTTCCAGCCCTCGATAGAGCTTTGGAGAAACATCCGTATCTAAGAGCGGGCCGAAGTGCGTCATCGCGCATACTAGCTGAAAACCTGCGGAATAGATCGGCCAGTGACGATGCGAAACAAGAGCGAGGACGGTCAGGTTCACAAAATATGTTGCGTCCGCAAAAAACAAAATAGTATTGAAGTTTTTCCAAATTAGTAGGGCGTTGTCGGCCTCCGGCCAAGTGGAAGCCATAGACAGGCAACTTGAGATCGAGAAAAATAAAAAGGACCATCGTGCGGGACGACCTCCACGCGAGAGGGAAAATGCCCAACCGGCAAGGGTAATGACCCAGTAGAGAAGCCAAATGATCATGCCGAAGCATGGCTTTTTTTCCTCCACCAGGTCAAGGCGATGACTGGCTTAGTGCTGGTTCTGCATCTGCGGAGCTACAGCCGCGGTAGGTACGTTATCTGTCGCCGCAGAAACGAACCATTCCCTGCCCCAAGGTGCCGCGCAGCCATTCGCAACTTCCGCTTGATTACTCCGTGCTTGAATAGCTTGAAGCTTTGCGATTGCAGATTCCATTTTGGTTAGGGACTCCCCTCCGGCAATTTGGCCTTCAAGCAGCGTGGTGCGGAGGCTGCGCGCATTCACAATTGGAATGCCAGAGCCGCGCAATCCATCGAGTGCCTCAGCCGAAAATCGCAATTGCGCCACGTAGGAGGCCATGAGTTGATCGACCGTGGAAACGGCCTCGCCAGCTACGACGACAACGGCAGATTCTTTCAAATTCAGCATATCGTTCCCTTTCGCGGAGTAGCATCCGCAGCCGTCCAATTTCTGGTTCAGCCAAACGTCCGGAAGAAACCGAGGACGATCAGCACCAGCGCCATGACGGTGATGAGGCCGAGCAAAGCGACCTTGAAAATCTGCAGCAGAATTTCGTCCCACGGCAGATTTTGATACTCACCGCCGAGCTTGGGAGGGGTGAGAAAGCGTCGGACAGTTCGCTTCGCCGGCTCCCCGCTGGCCGGCTCAGAAAGTCGTAAATTGTCCGTTTGTGGAAGGGGTTGCGCTCTGACGTCAGAACGAGGGTCAGAAACCTTAATTATTTTTAGGCGTGCCACAGCCGCATGACGATCACGAACCCCAAGCTGTTTGGCGGCTTGGTGAAGGACCTTGTCGATATACATGGGCGACAGACCAGTATGCTCAGCTAGGTCCTTCGACGTCGTGACGCCGGAGCCTACAAGCTCCAGAAGCTCTCGCTGCCTGTTGCTTAGCATTTCCGAATGCGCGTTTTCGCTCATCTGAATGTGATTCTGCCTAGTGCGTTCTGCCCAGCAAAAACCCCTACTACGGCCTTTCACAGGGTTAACAGAAAATTTCGCTTATCAACCATTCGCTAAGATCAGCTTTGATCGGAGGCGGGTCGACTAGCTCAGGCACCGACGGTAGATATCGGTGCATGGCAATAACCTGGAAGCAAATGCCGAAGGCTCTTATGGCGGGACGTCCGTTCGATGGCGGCCTAGTGCTCTTAGCTGTGCCAACGATTCTCGGCCCACAGTTTGGCGGGGGCTTGGATCCGAGCGCTCCTCATTGCTTCTATCTCGCTCGATGGGACGCACAAAGCGAACATTGGGTTACCACAGAGACGGATGAGGAGACCGACGGAGCCTTTCTCATCGGCTTCCAAACAGCGCATCTTTGGGCCGAGGTCGATTAGGCGACTTAACGATGTGCAATCTCTACCGCATGAACAAGCCGATCGACGAAGTGGGCCGCCTGTTTAGAGCGCAGCCGCAGATCGGCGCGAACTTTGCCGCGGAGGTCTACCCCGGCTACCCCGGTCTGGTGGTCGCCAACGGACAACTCGGAACCATGACCTGGGGTTTTCCCCTCGTGCTCAAGAGCAAGAAGACCGGGGCTCCTCTCAAGCCTAAGCCGGTCAACAATGCGCGGGAGGACAAGCTGAATACGCCGTTTTGGCGCGACAGCTTCGCACGCAGGCGCTGCCTGATCCCTGTCACGGCGTGGGCCGAGGCGGAGGGACCAAAGGGTAGCATGACCCGAACATGGCACGCCCTGGACGGCCATGAACTGTTTGCGGTCGCCGGTGTCTGGCGGCGTACGGAAGAGTGGGGTGCTGCCTACTCCATGGTGATGGTCGATGGCTGTGAACAGATGGCCGACATACACGACCGGATGCCGACGATACTTCGTCAAGAGGACTGGGCGCAATGGACTGATGGCACGCCAAACGAGGCGATCCAGCTATGTCAGGTGTATCCGGACCTCCTACGGATCGAGCGGACGTCGGAGCCGTGGTTCAAGCCCAGATCGTAAAGATATCCTGGCGGATCGCCCTGCCGTGTCATCGGGCCGCCGCCTCGATCGTCAGCCAGCCCCGTCGCCTGCACCGGCTGCACACGAGTCGCTCGGAGAAATCACGGTAGGTGCGGCAGCGGGGTAGCTTCTCGTATAGCTGGGATGTCGGCCAGATCACCTCATGCGAACAAGGCGGCATGCACGAGGCAGGGTTGCATTTGATCCTAACATGGCTGGCATAGCCGACCGCTTCGTCGAGCGGCATGTCAAGGTGGTGGAAGGGCATGTCCAACGCCGCGCCAAGCGCTCAACCTTCCGGTTCATTGATGCAGGCAAAGTGGCTGACGACATTCCGATGAACGAGGCGTCGCTCGATCAGCCACCCGCCTGAGCCTTCTGGCAGCCAGTGCGCGTCGCGCGCGCCCATACCGGTGACCCATACGAGGTAGCTGCCGTAATCGGGCTGCTTCGGAAGATCGGCTATAGGTGTCCACCTGATGGCAGGCCGGCTCCTGGAAGTCACAGCGCGCACCAATCCAGCTCAGCGTCGTCCAGCGCCTCGAACATATCGCCCTCCGCCCCGCAGCCATTTAGCCGGGCTCGTACGTCGTCGGCCGTGCCGTCCAGGGGAAACTGACGATCGGCTTTCGCCGCCGTGATAAGCGCAGCGCGTAGGCCCGTCGCCGGCTGGACCAGCAGCCAGCGACCGAACGACGGCAACTCGTCGGCCGTCTTGGTGCGCCCCTCGATCTTCAGGCGGGCATCCTTCGGCGCTGGCGTGAACGCCCGGTAATCGGTCGCCTTCGTGATATCCTGAAAGGTACCGCCGCCCGAGGCGATACGGCCAATCTCCCGGCAAACATTCTCGATCGCCGCGCGCTTTGCCTTCGCGTCCACCGTGCTTCTCCATCGCGAATCAATGACCCGCACTGGATAGCATGTTCCATTTATGTTCTCATCGCTAGAAAGTGCCCAGCAAGGGGCGACCCGATGCTGGGCAGTGCATAGTTAGGCTGCCGCCTGTGCACGCCTGATGAAGGTGGACAGCCAAGTCGAAGCGATTGGCGAAACCGCGTTCGTCGCCCAGTCTGATCCAGGTTGAAGCTGGAGCACTGCGACAGTGTCGTTCCGCTGCATCGTGGTCATCACGAACCGGCGTACCTCAGAGGCAGGCCCTTTAAGGTTTGCCAACCACACCGAATCGGCGAGCTTGACCGCGTTCCACTGCTTCATAAGTTGGTAGAGCGCAGCGTAGTTGCGAGGCGGATGGTTGTCATAAGTGATCAGGTATTGTGCCATGGTTATATCCTTTCGCAGATACGCCATCGGCAGTTGACCTTGCGTCACCCCGAGTGTAGGCATACGGAGCTAGCAATCGAACCGCCTCAGACGCGAGTTCAACATCACTAAAGCCCTCGGACGTAGCAGCGTCCGAGGGCTTTGCTTTTACCTCTTGATAAGAGGTTCGTCTAGGACGCCACGTTCATGGTGCGTTCCTTTTCCACCATTACGTGCATGCCGGGCACACCCATATGGTCGGCCGGCTGGCACGGCGAACGCGCTTCCAGCCGAGGCCTTTGGCGCGATCCTCCGCAAGCCGAAGCGCCTGCGGACCAAGCGGCGCCTCTTCCCGCAGCTGGATCTCCCGCGCCTGCGCATCGGAATGGCATCGCTTCTTGGTCAACGGATTACCCTGACGCACGTCGCATCGGATTGTGACCTCGTAGGCCATCAGCCCTTCTCCCCATCGGTTGGTGCTTGCGGGCGGAGAGCCTCGAACCGGCCATCGTGGAACTCATCGGCCAGGCGTGCCCACAGCTTGCCATCCTCTCCGCGATAGATCACCAGGCCGTCGCCCTCACCTGGGTTGAGGCCAGCTGCGCACTGCAATTCCGCAACGCCGATTCTCTCGTAGATCGTGCCACGCTTCTTGCGCCACTAGCGCACCGATTGCCACGCATGCAGCTTGGTAAGATCTGAAAGCACCCTGCCGATGCGCCTCGCCAGACCAGCGCGGTCTGGTTCGGCCCCCCTTTTGCTGTACAACATAGGCCTGTCGCAGGTGCGCTTTAGCGTCTGCGACAGGATCATCGATACGGTCGCGCTTGAGCGGGTCAGTGCCGATATCTGGCCAGCCGGAGGACGTCTCCGGAACAGGCGTGGTCAGCAAATGGTCAGCAAATGCCGAGATGTTCGCGCTCTGATCGCTGGACGTTCCGTCTTGTGCTGACGGAAAACTGCCGCTAGTCATCGTTTTACACCCTTCACACGGGTGGGGTCACAGGTTCAATCCCTGTCGCGCCCACCAGCCATGACCCGGCTGGCCCCTTAACATCTTGCGTTAAACCCCCTCCGACGTTGAAAACGCATCCCCGAGCGGGTAGGCGCGCGGCCATGCACGATATCCGCCTGATCCGCGACGATCCCGCCGCCTTTGACGCCGCCCTCGCCCGCCGTGGTGTAGAGGCCGCCGCTTCGCACATCCTGGCGATCGACGAACAGCGGCGCAGCGTGGCGACCCGGCTGCAGGAAATGCAGAACCGCCGAAACGAGGCATCCAAGCTGATCGGCGCAGCCATGGGCAAGGGCGACAAGGAAATGGCCGAGGCGTTGAAAGCCGAGGTCGCGCAGATCAAGGAGGCGCTGCCCACGCTGGAAGCGGAAGATCGTCAACACGACGAGGCTCTGCGCTCCGAGCTCGCTCGTCTGCCCAACCTTCCTGCAGCAGACGCCCCCGATGGCTCGGACGAAGCCGAAAACGTCGAAGTGGCGCGATGGGGCACGCCTCGCATATTCGCGTTCCAGCCCAAGGAGCACGCCGATCTTGGGCCCGCACTGGGGCTCGATTTCGAGACGGGCGCAGCCATCGCCGGCGCGCGCTTCACGTTTCTGAAGGGCGCGATGGCGCGGCTGCACCGGGCGCTGGGGCAGTTCATGCTCGATACCCAGAGCGGCGAAAACGGCTTCCTCGAATGCGCGCCGCCGCTACTGGTGAAGGACGATGCCGTGTTCGGCACCGGCCAGTTGCCCAAGTTCGCCGACGATTTGTTTCACACCACCGATGGTCGCTGGCTGATCCCGACTGCGGAAGTCTCGCTGACCAATTCGGTGAGGGAGCAGATCCTCGATCCCGGTGCATTGCCCTTGCGGATGACGGCACTGACGCCCTGCTTCCGCTCCGAAGCAGGCGCGGCCGGGCGCGATACGCGCGGCTTCATTCGCCAGCACCAGTTCGAGAAAGTGGAACTGGTCACCGTATGCAAGCCCGAAGAGAGCGAGGCCGAGCACGAGCGGATGGTCAGCGCGGCCGAATCGATTCTGCAGGCGCTGGAGCTGCCGTATCGCAAGATGTTGCTATGCACCGGCGACATGGGGGCATCGGCGCGCAAGACCTTTGATCTGGAAGTCTGGCTGCCGGGGCAGAACGCCTATCGCGAGATCAGCTCGGTCTCCAATTGCGGAGACTGGCAGGCCCGCCGCATGAATACGCGGTTCAAGCCGGAAGGCTCCAAACGCACCGAATTCGTGCACACGCTGAACGGCTCGGGCCTTGCCGTGGGCCGCACGCTGGTGGCCGTGATGGAGAACTATCAGGACGAGGACGGTTCGGTGCGGGTGCCGGACGTGCTGAGGCCGTGGATGGGCGGTATCGAGCGATTGGCCGTCATCGCCTGAACCACGGCTTTTCTCACCGGACAGATCGCTCCAAGACCAAGGAATTTACATGCGCATCCTGCTGACCAACGATGACGGCATCAACGCGCCAGGCCTTTACGTGCTGGAGAAGATCGCCGCGAAGCTTTCGGATGACATTTGGATCTGCGCCCCGTCCGAAGAGCAATCCGGCGCGGGACACTCGCTGACGCTGACTCGCCCCGTGCGGTTGCGCCAGCATGCGCCCAAGCGCTTTTCCGTCACCGGCACACCGACCGATGCCGTCACGATGGGCCTAAGGAAGGTGCTACCCGGCCCGCCCGACCTGATCCTGTCCGGCGTGAACCGGGGCGCCAATCTGGGCGATGACGTGACCTATTCGGGCACGGTTTCCGCCGCGTTGGAAGGGGCGCTGGCGGGCATCCGCTCGATCGCGCTGAGCCAGGTCTATTCGCGCGAGGATGCAGGCGAGGACGTATCCTTCGCCGCCGCCGAGGCCTGGGGCGCAAAAGTATTAGGACCCTTACTTGAAACACCATTCGCCAGCCGTACCTTGGTTAATGTAAACTTCCCTCCGGTGGCCGCTGAAGACGTCAGGGGGGTACGGGTGGTTCGGCAAGGATTTCATGATTACGCGCGCGGCTCGCTGGTCGAAAGCGTCGATCCGCGCGGCTTTCCGTATTTCTGGTTCGGCCTGCATGGCATCGAACACACGCCCGGCCGGAACACCGATCTTGAGGCGATCTTCGAAGGCTTCATCTCGGTGACTCCGCTGCATCTCGACCTGACGCATGAGGGATCGATGGCGCAGCTGGCTTCGCAATTCGCGCAATGAGGCGCTTGGCCTTTTTGCTGGCGGCGCTGGCGCCCCTGCCCGCCCTGGCTTCTCCCGCAACGGAGAGCGAGCACGTTGTCGGTGAAGGCGAAACGCTGAACGGCATCGCCAACCGCGCGGGAGTAAAGGCAACGGCTGTGGCGCAGGCCAACGGTTTAAAAGCCCCTTATGCGCTGCGCCTGGGGCAAACGCTGAAGATCCCGCGTGATGCGTCGTCCAAAGCTGCGGTCCAGGCAAAGATAGCCGCGGCTGCTTCTTCCGCCGCTAAAGCGACTATAAAGGCTGACAAGCCATCGCCCGCCGCCACTTCGTCCGCCTTGAAGACGGCGGACAATCCCGCGCTGCTAAAGGAAAGCGTCCATATCGTGGGGCCGGGCGAAACGCTGGGCGGCATCGCCAACCGCGCTCGCGTCCCCCGTGTGCTGATCGCGGAAGCCAATGGCCTGACGCAGCCCTATTCGGTGCGTGAAGGCCAGAAGCTGCTGATCCCGCGCACGCGCCATTATGTGGTCAGGCCGGGCGATACCGGCTTTGCCATCGCTTACAAGCACGCCGTGCCGTGGAGCCAGATCGCCGTCGCCAACGGGATTTCTCCCGATGCAGCTGTCACCCCGGGCAAGGAACTGCTGATCCCCACGGTGTTCGACCCGCAGTTGCCCTCTCAGGCGGACCGCATTTCCAGTTCGACCGCTGTGAAGACGGCCGCCACCGCCAGCGCCGTGGCTGATGCCGCCGTGGCTGCGGCGCGGGCACCTGCGGGCAATGCGGTGGGTCGCTTCGCCTGGCCCCTGGACGGCACGGTTCGACGCGGCTGGAAGTCGACGTCGAGCGCGGATCACCACGACGGGATCGATATCACCGCACCCGCCGGTGCGGCCGTTCGCGCGGCGGCGGCGGGAACCGTCATCTTTGCGGGAACCGAAGCCGAGCAGTTCGGCAATCTCGTGGTGCTAGACCACGGGGACGGCTGGAACACCGCTTACGGCTTCCTCAGCAAGATTACCGTCAAGAAAGGCGCGAAAGTAAAGTCGGGTGAGCGCGTAGGCCTCGTCGGCAACACCGGGCGCGCCAAGGGCAATGAGTTGCATTTCGAAGTGCGTCAGAACGGCTCGCCAGTGGACCCACAGCAGGAGCTGGCCAAGGCCCCCTGATCGACACTCGACAGCCGCGGTGATCTCTGCACTATGGCGGGATGAGGGCTGGCGAGATAAAGGGTGATCCACGCACCGGGGCGCGACGGCGATGACCCGACGCGCCTTTGGCAAACCCGCGCAACCGTTGCGCCGGGCTGTAGACCTGCCGGTGTGGGGCGATTTGGCCCTACGGCTGGGCGCGGCGCTGACCCTGGTTTTCATCGTCGTGATCGTCCACTGGGTCGACCGGGAGGGCTTGCGCGATACGCACGACGGCGCGGTCAGCTTCCTGGACGTCGTCTATTTCACGATGATCTCCATCACCACCACCGGCTTTGGCGACATCGCCCCGGTCAGCGACAAATCGCGCCTGATCGAGGCCGTACTCGTCACGCCGATCCGCTTCGCGGTAATCTTCATCTTTGTCGGCACCGCTTATCAGTTCGTCATCAGGCGCAGTTGGGAGACATGGCGCATGCGCCGCATTCAGGAGCAATTGGCCGATCACATCGTCGTGCTGGGCTACGGCGTCAGCGGGTCGGAGGCCGTGAACGAGTTGATCGCGCGGGGCACCAAGCCTGCCGAGATCGTGGTGGTGGACGGCAACGCCGCGCGGCTCGAGGCCGCCGGTTCGGTCGGTTGCAACGTGCTGGAGGGCGATGCCACCCGTGACGCGACTTTGCGGGCGGTCCGGATCGAGCGTGCCCGGGCCATTCTGGTCTCGGCCGGACGAGACGATACCTCGATCCTGATCATCCTGACCGCCCGCCACCTCGCAGCGAAGGTGCCGATCACCACGGTTGTCCGCAACGACGATAATGAGGTTCTGGCGCGGCAGGCCGGTGCGGACAACGTGATCAATCCGGTTCGCGTCACCGGGCTGCTGCTCGCCGGATCGGCTGAGGGTAAGCACGTCTCCGAATATATCTCGGACCTTGCATCCGTGGACGGCCGTGTCCAGCTGGTGGAGCGGCCGGTCGAAGCGACTGAGATCGGTCGGCCGCTATCCGAATTGCAAAGTGGCGGCCAGGGCTTGCGAATCTATCGCCATGGCCAGGCCATAGGTTTCTGGGAAGCGGGCGCAGAGCGACTGGAGCCAGGCGACGTCGTCGTCGAGATCACGCCGACATGCGCCCACGAAGGGCGATCCGCTCATGGCTGAGGCTGGCCTCATCGGAGGTATCTGCCTGCAAACGCAGAACTGCTAGCTCAGCACCCAGAACACCAGCCCCATCGCCAGGTAGGCCGCCAGCCACCCCAGGGCGTCTGTCACGCGCTGCATAGGCTCGGTGCCCTTGGCGGTGTGCGTCAGCCACGTTGCCGGAATTACAAAGAACAGCGCGATTCCGCCGGTTTGCATGAAGTAGAGCCACGGCTTTGCCTCCAGCACCGCTTCACCTAGCCGGGCGAAGTTGTGGCCCATCATGATCGACGCCAGCGCGAAGACCACGAGGATCAGCCACGCCGGACCGTCGGCCCTGCCGGGGCGGCCGAGCGATGGGCGGCTGGCGCGTCCGAACGCCCTTCCCCAGCCGATGGCGACTGCCGCCGCAACGGCCGCAGCCAGCACCACCGCCAGCCAGTTTACCGGTCCCATTTCGATCTCCCACGCGGCAGGCGCCCAAACCCGCCGTGATCCCCTGCATGGCAATGGTAGCGAGAATCGACGAATAGGTATATGGGCGCGCGTTCCATGGCATTAGAACTCCCCGTAGCCCCCAAGGTGGGCATGGTCAGCCTCGGCTGTCCCAAGGCGCTCGTCGATTCCGAGCGCATCCTCACACGCCTGCGCGCCGATGGCTACACGATGAGCCCAGACTATGAAGGCGCCGACGTCGTCCTAGTCAACACTTGCGGTTTCCTGGACTCCGCCAAGGAAGAGAGCCTCGCCGCGATCGGTGAAGCGATCGCCGAGAATGGCCGCGTCATCGTCACGGGTTGCATGGGTAACGAGGCAGAGGCGATTCGGGCCCGCTTTCCCGAAGTGCTCGCGGTAACCGGCGCTCACCAGTACGAGGCGGTGGTGGAGGCGGTACACCAGGCCGCACCGCCCGAACTGGGGCCCTATCTGGACCTTATCCCGCAGGCGGCGGACGATCGCGGCGTGAAACTGACGCCGCGCCATTACAGCTACCTCAAGATTTCCGAGGGGTGCAATCATTCCTGCGCCTTCTGCATCATTCCGCAACTGCGCGGCAAACTCGCCAGCCGGCGCATTGATGCCGTCCTGCGCGAGGCGGAGAAGCTGGTTGCATCCGGCACGCGCGAACTGCTGGTGATCAGCCAGGATACCTCCGCTTACGGTGTTGATACCAGTCACGAGCCGCGCCAGTTCCACGGCCGCGAGGTGCGCGCGCACATGACTGATTTGGCGCGCGAGCTGGGCGGGCTGCGTGCGCCGGATGGCGTGCGGCCGTGGGTACGCCTGCACTATGTCTACCCCTACCCGCACGTCGATGCGGTGATCCCGTTGATGGCGGAAGGGCTGCTGACGCCGTACCTCGACATCCCCTTCCAGCATGCATCACCCAGCGTGCTGCGCGCCATGAAGCGGCCCGCCAACGAGGCCAAGGTGCTGGACCGCTTGCGCAAATGGCGTGAGATCTGCCCGGATATCGCGGTGCGTTCCAGCTTCGTCGTGGGCTTTCCTGGCGAGACCGAGACGGATTTCCAGTATCTCTTGGATTGGCTGGATGAAGCGCAGCTCGATCGCGTCGGCGCCTTCCGCTTCGAACCGGTCGAGGGTGCAACGGCGAACCATCTTCCAGGTGCCGTGCCCGAAGAGGTCAAGGAAGAGCGTTACGCCCGCATCATGGAAAAGACCGAGGCGATCAGCGCGGCCAAGCTGGCTGCGAAGGTTGGCCGTGTGCTTCCCGTCATCATCGACGACGTGGGCGAACCTGACGAAGACGGAGATATCGGCGCCACCGGAAGGTCGCAGGCAGACGCGCCCGAGATCGACGGCGCGGTCTATCTGCGGCAGGTTGATCCCGGCCTTGTTCCAGGCAGCATTGTCAACGTCCTGATCGAGGATGCCGACGCGCATGACCTCTACGGCGTGGTGACGCCTGCGAACAACGCATGATGCAAAATTTGCAATCATGAAGTGTCTTTTCGCACTTGCAGCATGATCCGATTCGCCGCATATAGAGCAGGCCTTTCAGGCATCCTCTCCTAAAACTTCATAGGGCTGGTCTTCGGACCGGCCCTTTTTTTGTGCGTTGCGGCAAGGGCACTTGGGGCCTTTGCCCCTGCGTCCGTCCCGCTAGTACGCTAACCACATTTGTCCTAGGCATCGGCCATGGCTGATTCGTCTCGCATCTACACCGCCGCGCTGATCGTCATCGGTGACGAGATCCTGTCCGGCCGGACCCATGACAAGAACATCGCGCAAATTGCCAGTTGGCTGGGCGTGCAGAACATCCGCCTGGTCGAGGCGCGCGTTGTTGCCGACGTGACCGAAGCGATCGTTGAGGCGGTGACGGCCCTGCGCGCCCGCAACGACTATGTCTTCACCACCGGGGGCATCGGGCCGACGCATGATGACATCACCGTCGATGCCATTGCCGAGGCGCTGGGTGTTCCGGTCGTCGTGCATCCCGAAGCGCGGGAAATCCTGGAACGGCACTACGAAACGCGCGGCGGCGTGACTGAGGCGCGGCTGCGCATGGCCCGCGTACCGGAAGGCGCCACGCTTATTCCCAACCGCTACACCGGCGCGCCCGGCATTCGGTACGACAACCTGTTCATCATGGCGGGCGTGCCCCAGATCACCGCTGGAATGCTGGACGCCCTAAGCGGCCAGCTGGAAGGCGGCGCTGCCTTATTGAGCGAAACGCTTGGGTGTTGGGTTGCCGAAAGCGCCGTGGCGGACTTGTTGCGCGAAACGGAAAAGGCTCACGCCAGCTGTCAGATCGGCAGCTACCCCTTTTGGCGCGATGGCAAGACAGGGGCCAATTTCGTCATTCGCTCAGTCGATGCGGAAGAACTGGCTGACTGTACGCGCGCGCTCGCTGCCGGGTTGGCCGATATGGATAAGCCCGTGACGATGGGGGGCATCTAGCCTGCTCGTCGCCCTCGCGCTGGCCTCGAGCGCACCTGCCAGCTTGTCAGCTTTCGAGGCTACCCTGGCCCGCGATGCCAGCGCCACCCGCGCGTTGGAAAATTGGTGCGATGCCCGCCATATCGCCAATCCGGCCCGAGTTACTGCCGAGCGCTTGCCGATGACAACCGGCACAACACCAAGATTTGTGCGCCGGGCTTTGGGGCTGAAGCCTCAACAGCTCATCGGCTCGCGCAAGGTGCGCCTGTCCTGCGGGGCCATTCCGCTATCGATCGCGTGGAACTGGTATGATCCTGCTCGTCTTACCCCGGCCATGCGCGCGGCTCTGCAAGATACGGACACGCCGTTCGGGAAGGTGGTCGCCCCTCTCGGCTTCCGCCGGCTCGCGCTGGCAACACAGGCGGGGCGTGTTTCGCCTTGTCCCGCTGGGACTATCTCCACGCATCGGGCGCAGCTGGATCTGCCCGGTGGCACGCCCTTAGCCTACGTGATCGAGTGCTATACCGCGGCCAACTTGAAAGCTGGTCAGACCTTGGCGGAGTAAATCATCCGGCCCGGCCCCAGCTGATCAAACAATTTCGCCAGTTCCCGCTCACCCACGGCGAAACAGCCCTGGCTTCGACCTAGCTTGCCATGCGCCGGGATCATGTCGGCGTTGGCATACCACGCCCCATGCACGACGATGGCGCGTTCCAACGCATTGCTGTTCGTCGGATCGAGGCCGAGCAGGCGCTGCGATCGGCCATGCTTGCCGATATAATAATCCGCCGTAACGAACGCGCCCTGGCTGGAGGCATTCGAATCGGGGATGTTTGAGAAACGCTGCAAAAATCCCGTGTGGCCTGGATCAGAGCCGGACCCATGAGCCACCAGAAAATCGTGCTCCTTGCCTGATTCGATATCGAGCAGCTTCATACGCGGCACCGAAGAGGGCACGGAAAAATCAACGATCGCGATGCGATCACGGTGCGCTACCATACGCTTGTGGCGGTCGAGTGCGGCCAAGGCTTCGCGAACGATTTCCGGTTCCGGCTTCGGGGCGGCAGGCACCGAGGCCATCGGGGCCTGGGCCACGGCTGTTTGACGGGGAGCAGGAGGAGGCGGCGCGACCGACAGCATCCGCTGCGAACACCCACCGATCGCACCCACGGCCATCGTCGCCGCAGAAATCAGGACGCCGCGCCTACCCATCTTCAAGTTTTCGAGCATAGCTTTGAACGTAATGGATTTTTCGGCTTCCGGGAGTCCCACCATCGGCATTCATCGCGCACGAAAGGCAACACGCGCCGATGCGCCGCATATGTGCGACGAACTGATGATTTTACGTAGTCACCCCGGGAACGAAAAAGCCGGCAAGGTTTCCCCCGCCGGCTTTTCGCACTTCAAAAGGCAGTGGCTTAAGCGCCAACCACTTCCGAGGTATCGATCTTGAGGCCCGGACCCATCGAGGACGAGAGCGTGATCTTCTTAACGTACTTGCCCTTGGAACCCGAAGGCTTCGCCTTGACGATTGCGTCCACGAACGCATCGAAGTTGGTCTTGAGATCGGCATCCGAGAACGACATCTTGCCGATACCGGCGTGGATGATGCCCTGCTTCTCAACGCGGAACTCGATCTGGCCGCCCTTGGCGTCCGTCACCGCCTGGGTGACGTTCGGGGTAACGGTGCCCAGCTTCGGGTTCGGCATCAGGCCCTTGGGACCCAGCAGCTTACCCAGGCGACCGACGACGCCCATCATGTCCGGCGTGGCGATGACGCGATCGTAGTCGAGGTTGCCGGCCTGCATGTCTTCCATCAGGTCCTCGGCGCCAACCTTATCGGCACCTGCGGCCAAAGCTTCAGCGGCCTTGTCACCCTTGGCGAACACGGCGACGCGCACGGTCTTGCCGGTGCCCGACGGCAGCGACACCATGCCACGAACCATCTGGTCGGCGTGGCGGGGATCGACGCCCAGGTTCATCGCGACTTCGATGGTCTGGTCGAACTTCGCGGTGCCCAAATCACGCAACAGCGTGATGGCGTCGGCCACGGGATAAAGCGCCTGGTTATCGCCCAGCTTGGTGGCAAGAGCCTTTGCCTTCTTGGTCTGCTTAGCCATCAGATCAGCCCTCCACCACTTCAAGGCCCATCGAGCGCGCGGAGCCCTCGATGATCTTGGTCGCCTGGTCGATATCGTTCGCGTTCAGATCAGCCATCTTGGTCTGGGCGATCTCTGCCAGCTGCGAGCGCTTGATCGTGCCGGCCGAAGCCTTGCCCGGGGTCTTCGAACCGGACTTGAGGCCAGCGGCCTTCTTGATCAGGAACGAGGCCGGCGGGGTCTTCGTGACGAAGGTGAAGCTGCGGTCCGAGTAAACGGTGATGATCGTGGGGATCGGCATCCCCTTTTCGAGATCCTGCGTCGACGCGTTGAACGCCTTGCAGAATTCCATGATGTTCACGCCGCGCTGACCCAGAGCCGGACCGATTGGCGGCGAGGGGTTGGCGGCACCAGCTGCAACCTGCAGCTTGATGTAACCGTTGATTTTCTTGGCCACGAGGGGCCTCCTTTCACACTGTCGCCCAGGCTTGCGCGCAGGCTCATGTTAAGCGGTCAAACAGAAGGGCACGCCCTTCCTCCCGCACGAATCCGCAAGCGCAACGCGCCCGCGAAGTGGCGGCGCATAGCGGCAGCGCCGCAAAAGCACAAGGACGCCGTGCAGCGCTTGATCCAGCTTGCGTCCGTGGCGGATCAATCCCGCCTTGGGCAGGTGGATCGCCCGATCTACAGCCTCGATCCAGGGCCGCACGGCACATCGGGGACATCGGCTTGAGCACCGCCAATCGCATCACCTTCATCGATGGACTGCGCTTCATCGCAGCCGCCATGGTGATGCTGCAGCACTATTTCGAGCATCGCACCGGCTTCATGACGCAACTGGTCCGCACTTTGCAGCCAGGCGTCGCGGGCGTGGCGCTGTTCTTTTTCGTCAGCGGCTTCATCATCCCGTTTTCGGTATCCCGCGGCTTCAATCCAATCGATTTCGCGGTGCGGCGCATCAGCCGGATTTACCCGCTGTATCTGGTCTGCCTGGTGCCTTTCGCCTTCTACCAAATCACCGGCCTCGGCTTTGCCACCCGTCCGGAGTTCGATTGGGAAAAATGGCTGGCCGCCATCCTGCTGCTATCCGAATATGTCGGCGAGCGGCCGATCATCGGCGCCGCCTGGACCTTGCCGCTGGAATTCATGTGGTACGGCTTGTTCGCGCTGTTCGTCACCACCTGCCGTACCGAAGTTGCGAAACGGCTCGAACTGGCGATCGCGGCAGTGGCCGTGCTGGCGCTGGCGGTGACGATGATCACCGGCATTCGCATTCCAGCTGGCCGCATCTTCATGATTTACGCCGCCGTGATCGGCTACAAGGCCTTCCTGATGACGGATGGAAGCCTGCGCCTGCGGGACTTCCTGTTGAGCGTGGCGGTGTTCGTAGCGCTGCTGGTGCCTTCGTTCTATTTCGCCTTCAAGCTGCACAGCCACGCGATCGTCGGCTATGCGCAGGCGATCTACCCGTGGCTGTTTTCTTCCGCGCTGTTCCTGACCGTGATCCTGATCCCTCGCCTTCGTGCCAGTTTGCTGCTGAGCAACCCGGTGACGGCGTATCTAGGGGCAATCAGCTACTCGTTCTATCTGATCCACGGGCCGACGTACGATGCGGTTCGCAGCGTTGCCCCTTTGGCGTGGCAAGTGCCTCTGGCGGTGTGCATCACGCTGATCCTGGCAAGCCTGACCTATCGCTTCGTTGAGCGTAACGGCATCGAGCTGGGCCGCAGGATCGCGCATCGGATGAAGCACCGGGCGCCCACCCTGGTGGTCTGTCACGCTTGACGGACATAGGAAAAGGGCGGGAAAGCCGAAGCCCCCGCCCTCTGGAAATCCTGCCTCTATTGGTGTTACTTCGAGAGTTCGACCTGCTCGAAATCCAGTTCCACCGGCGTTGCGCGACCGAAGATGGAGACAGAGACCTTGACGCGGTTCTTGTCGAAATCCAGTTCCTCGACCACGCCGTTGAAGGTGGCGAAGGGGCCGTCCAGCACCTTGACCGAATCGCCGATCTCATAATCGATGTTGATAGTCTTGCGCGGTGCGGCAGCCGCGGCCTCGGCCGCGCCGAAGTACCGTGAGGCCTCGGTTTCGCTGATCGGCTGCGGCTTGCCATTCGTGCCTAGGAAGCCGGTGACCTTGGGTGTGTTCTTGACGAGGTGGTACACGTCATCGCTGAGCGAAAGCTTGGCGAGCACGTAGCCCGGCATCGTCTTGCGCTCAGTCTGAACCTTCTTGCCGCGCTTCA
This sequence comes from uncultured Novosphingobium sp., assembly GCF_964277725.1. Lineage (NCBI taxonomy): Bacteria > Pseudomonadati > Pseudomonadota > Alphaproteobacteria > Sphingomonadales > Sphingomonadaceae > Novosphingobium > uncultured Novosphingobium sp. Next base: position 21,461 of record NZ_CAXYKL010000003.1, read on the forward strand.
CCTCGGTGACGGTTTCCGAAGGAACCTGCACGTCCTCGACGTAGTGGGAAAGGCCCATACGCTCAGCTTCGGAAAGGATGGCTTCCTTAACCTTGCTCTCGAAGCCGGAATAGGCGTGAATGATGTACCAGCGGGCCATGAGGTCTCTCTTGCGCGAAACTTGGAAGGGATCAGATCAGCGACAGCAGCCAGCGCACGAACATGCCGAACAGCGTGTCGATGCCCAGGAAGAACACGGCGAGAAAAACGGTCATGATGCCGACGAAGATACCGGTGGTCACCGTCTCCTGGCGCGAAGGCCAGTAGATCTTGGACGCTTCGGCACGCACTTGCCGGATGAACTCGCTCGGGCTGGTCTTTGCCATTCTCGCCATCTCTTGCCTGGCCGCAATCCTGCGGTGTTACCTGCCTTCCGCCTAGGGCTCATCGCCGCCCCGGCCTAGGCCGGGAGGGGCAGCGAGCTTTTTCCTGTCGGAAGAGGAAGGCGATCTAGCTAGACTTGGCGGGGTTTGCAAGCCGCGCCAGGAACGAGTTCGGCGTGCTGAACAGGATCTCCGCGCCATCGGGCAGCGATACGGGATGTACCGTACCGATATACCAGAGGTACTCAGCCTTCTTCGCGGCCTTGAAACGACGCAGATCGATCTTCTGCCAAGGCGCATACAGGATACGCTGGCTGGGGTCGGCAAAGCGCTTGTAACCGGGCTGCGCCATGCTGAGCAGGTGAACGCCGGGCAGCGCGAAATTGGAATTTTCCATCGCGCTCTTGCGCACCACCGCATAGCTGCCGAGATGCTCGAAGCTGCCGAATTCCCACTGTCGGCGTGGAATGGCAACCGCCGTGGCGACCTTGGCGCCTTGCGGCACATAGGCCATCGCCTCCATCATCGCCTTCGAGGTGCGGCCATCCTCGTACCATTGCGCGGTGGTGAAGCCGAGGCGGACGACGAACAGCCCCGCCACCATAGTCAGGCCCCAGCGAGGCGCGGGCCAGTTGATCGCCAGGCAGGCGACCAGCAGCGCGGCCGTGCTCAAACGATAATCGGCATAGTCGCCGCCGAAGATATGGCGCGGCACGACGAGCGTGAGGATCAGCAGGATCAGCGCCGCCCAGCCGAGCCGACCGTCGATACGGCGCGTGATACCAGCGACTGCGAGCAGCGCGACCACGACCGAGATCGTCGCCAGATCGAACCATTCCACGTTACTGCGCAGCGCCCGGTAGAGGATCGACCACTTGTATTCCAACACTTGCCGACCGTAGCCCAGCCCCGAGCTACCTCCGCCGCCGATCAGCATCGGAAACAGCGGAAAGATAAGCGGCCAGGGGGCCACGAAGGCGCGCCAGCTCTTGGAGCGGCTCCATTCGTAGCCGAATACCAGAATGCCCAGAATCCCCCAGCCGGAGACATGGCATAACCAGATCACGAAGCTGATCGGCACCATCGCGGTGGGCCGCCAACGCCAGCTTTCCCAACGTATCCAGGCGGCGAAGGCGAACAGCGCCAGCGCCAGGCTGAGCGAATAATTGAGAAAGCCCATCAGCAGCGCGGGCGACCAGATCGTGGTGAACGCCAGGATCGCACCCACCCCGATGCGACCGCGCAGGGTCCAGGCGACGGCCAGGAAGGAAAGGCCGGTCAGCAGCGGGATGATCCAGGCGATGAACTTGCCCGCGCCTTCCAGGCCCAGCAGAGGCTCCAGCGGCACCATCAGCAGCTCCGCGCCCAAGTTGCCGGTCCATTCCCAATGGAAGGTATAATATCGCGTCAGGAAGGGATCGATGCCGTGGTCCAGCATGATCTTGTAGCCGGCCAGATGCGATGGATAGTCCGTCATCTGCGGAGCCCACGCCACCAACACGGGCAAGGTCGCTGCGATCGACAGGATGATGCCCAGCCACAGCCCGACGTCATGCCGCCAGTTGGTGGTTCCAGCCCCGCCGGTCTGCGTCATTTCGCCGATCGGGCGGGTTGAACCGTGCATGTGGGCCTGGGCTATTTGCAAAGATACCTGGCAGGAGTGGAGGGACTCGAACCCACGGCCCTCGGTTTTGGAGACCGATGCTCTACCAACTGAGCTACACTCCTGCGGGCGGGGGTGCCTGTAGAACGTGCGATGCCCCTTGGCAAGCGCCACAGGTGGCAGAGTTTTCCCGGGGCGTCGTGCGGGGCGGAGTCAGTCCTCCAGAATCAGGCTGTCGCGCCGGGTATCGCGCATCCTGACATAGACAATCAGCGAGACGGCGATCATCGCGGTGACGTACCAATAGAACGCCCGCTCCATCTCCTGCAGCTTCAGCCATAGCGCGACATATTCCGCCGTCCCGCCGAACACCGTGTTGGCGATGGCATAGGGCAAGGCAACGCCCAGCGCGCGGATGTGCGCGGGAAACAGTTCCGCCTTCACCACGGCGTTGATCGAGGTGTAGCCGCTCACCACCACCAGCGCGGCCAGCACCAGCCCGAACGCGGCGAACGCGCTCTGCACCGTCTCCAGCAGGCGGAAGATCGGGTACGTCAGCAGCACGCCGCCGATCCCAAAGCCGATCATCACCGGCTTGCGGCCGATCCGGTCTGACAAGGCACCGAACACGGGTTGCAATAGCATGAAGACGAACAGCGCCGCCGCCGTGATACGGGTCGATTCGGCGTTGGAGAAGCCGCTGGTGTTGACCAGGAACTTTTGCATGTACGTGGTGTAGGCGTAGAAGGCGAGCGTGCCCCCGGCCGTCAGCGCCATCACCAGCAGGGCCTCCCGCGGATGCTGGCGAAACAGCGCCGTGCCGCTGGATGCTGTAGCCGCTGCGCCCGTCGTCTCGGCCTGCGCTTTCTGGAAGCTCTCGGTCTCCGCCAGTCGTCGCCGCAGATAAAACACGAAGACCGCAAGGCCTGCGCCGATCACGAACGGCACGCGCCAGGCCCAGGTCCGCAGCGCTTCTTCCGGCAGCAGTGTCTGGAGGATCAACAGCACGAACAGCGCCAGCAACTGCCCGGAGATCAGCGTGACGTATTGAAAGCTGGAGAAAAATCCGCGCCGCTCACGCCCCGCCATCTCGGACAGATACGTAGCGCTCGCCCCGTACTCCCCGCCGACGCTCAGCCCCTGAAGCATCCGTGCGATGATCAGGACGGCAGGCGCGAACACGCCGATCGCGGCATAACCGGGCGTCAGCGCGATCATCAACGATCCGGTGCACATGAGCGTGACAGACAAGGTCAGCCCCGCCTTGCGCCCCTTGCGATCGGCATAGATGCCCATCACCCAGGCACCGATCGGCCGCATCACGAAGCCCACTGCAAAGACCGCCGCCGTGTTCAGCAACTGCAGCGTGCGGTCTCCGGCCGGGAAGAAGATCGGCGCGAAATAGAGCGTGAACGCCGAATAGGTGTACCAGTCGTACCACTCGACCAGGTTGCCCGCCGATCCGCCCAGGATGTTGCGGAGCCGATGCTTGCGCTGTGCCTCTTCCATCGCCGGGTTATGCGAAAGCGATCGCGCGCATGCAATGGCGCGAGGCGTCTACGGCGCGATCCGATCCACGAATTGGGCCAATGCGATATCGCGCTTGCTCAAGCCGTTCACGTCATGCGTGGTGAGCGTGATCTCCACCTTGTTGTAAACATTGAACCATTCGGGGTGGTGGTCCGCCTTCTCGGCCTCGATCGCCACGCGCGTCATGAACCCGAAGGCTTCGGAAAAATCCGCGAACTTGAGGGTTCGGACAATCGCGAGGCCATCTTCGCGCAACGACCATTGCGGCACGGTGCCCAGCGCGGTTTCGCATTCGCTATCGGTCAGGCAGGCGATCGGCATTATGTCGTGTCTCCTTGGCAGTTCGCCCGACTTCCCTTATCGCCGCCGCTCATGCAAGTCCCCGCCCATGAAGCCCGCGTCACGGCGCGCGATCTTGCTTGCCGGCGGGGAGACCGCGTGCTGTTTCGCGGGGTTTCCTTCGCGCTGCGATCCGGCGGGGCGCTCCAGATCACAGGAGCAAACGGGACGGGCAAGTCCAGCTTGCTGCGAATAATCGCCGGCCTGTCCCGGCCGTTCGCGGGGGCGATCGAGCGCGAAGGCGGCATCGGTTTGGTGGATGAGCGCCCTGCCCTGGACCCGGAGTGGCCGCTGGCCCGCGCCCTCGCCTTCTGGCGCGCGATCGACGCAGGCCCCAGCCCTGACATGACCATGCTGGGGCTTGCCGGATTGCTGGACGTGCCTTTCCGCTACTTGTCGACCGGGCAGCGCAAGCGCGCGGCGATGGCGCGTCTGATCGGACAGGACGCGGCAATCTGGTTGCTGGACGAACCCCTGAACGGGCTGGACACCGCCGCCGCCCGGATGGTCGAGACGTTGACCGCCAATCATTGCGCACGAGGCGGCATCGCTCTTGTCGCGTCTCATCAGCCTTTCGCGCTTCCCGGCATGACGCACCTGCCGCTGGCGGACTTCGCCGCGTGATCCGTTTGCTCGCCTTGCTACTGCGGCGCGATCTGGCGCGGCTGCTCGGCGCGGGACAAGGCGGAGGCGCGCTGCTGCCGATCCTGTTCTTCCTGGCCGTGGCAATGATCTTCCCCTTCGCGGTCGGGCCGGACACCGCGCTGCTGGCGCGCACGGGCGGCGGCGTGATCTGGGTCGCCGCGCTACTCGCCGCGATCCTGCCCCTCGATCGCCTTGTCCAACCGGACCTCGAACGCGGCATGTTCGATCAGTGGGCGTTGCGCGGCATCGCCGAGGAATGGGTGATGGCGGCGCGCGTGATCTCGCACTGGCTCAGCTTCGGCCCGCCTTTGATGCTGGCGGCGGTGCCGGCCGCGGCGCTGCTGGGGCTTTCGGCAGACAATTTACGCATCGTCGAACTGGGCCTTCTGGCTGGCACGCCGGGTCTTGCAGCTCTGGGCGTCGCCATCGCCGCGATCACCGCCGGGCTGCGCGGAGGAGCGGCGCTGGCCGGGCTGCTCCTCATTCCGCTGGGCGTGCCCTTGCTGATTTTCGGCGCAGGGAGCCTGTCTGCCGGTGGGGCGAGCGGCCTGGCCCTGACGGGGGCTGTCAGCCTGGTCCTGCTGGCCGTGGCACCCTTCGCCGGGGGCGCGGCAATACGCGCCAGCCGCGACTGAAATAAAGGATTTCTCGGAACATTAACGCCCGGCACCAATTACATGCGCATGTCAGCGGATTGATCCCGCGTAAACTTGATTGATGTTAAGACATGACTTTGTTGTTGGAAGCGGGTGAGGAACAGCACTGGCGTGAGGCCTTCGAAGCGTTCGTAAAGGACAAGGCTTTTCCATGCGTCGGCGCGAAATCGGCCTTGGCACATGGTTCTTTGAAGACCGTGGTTTGCTGGTCGATCGACAGCGGATGGGACGATGTACGCATCCACCGCGAGCTGCTGGAATGGGCCTTCGACTATCGGGCCGAGCCGGGCCTGTTCCGCTCCATCGCGTTTGTCTTCGCCGGTTCGCAAGTATCGTCGGAAGAGGAGTTCGAGCAAGCGATGTGGGAACGCATCCAGTCGTTGAGCGACAAGGATGCCTGGCTGGAGCAGCCTTACGATCCGCGGGTCAGCAGCGATCCGGACAGTCCGCACTTCTCGCTCAGTTTTGGTGGAGAGGGATTTTTCGTCGTCGGCCTGCATCCCAAGGCGAGCCGCCCGGCGCGCCGCTTCGATCGTCCGGTTCTGGTGTTCAATCTGCACGACCAGTTCGAAACCCTGCGTGACGAGGGCAAGTACGAGACGATTCGCGAGACGATCATAAAGCGCGATGTGCAACTGGCCGGGTCGGTAAATCCGATGTTGGCGCGTCACGGCACCTCAAGCGAGGCCGCGCAGTACAGCGGGCGGCAAGTGCCCAGCACATGGCGTTGCCCTTTCAGCGATCCCCGCAGTGCCGTCCGTCCCCAAATCCAAACCGAGGCTGCGGAATGAGCGATCTGCGCATTCCGCCTCGCTCCGCCGTGGGATTCGAACTTAAGGCCGGGCAATTGCTGACGGTGATCGACCCGGAGGGCGTTCAGGTGGCGGACCTTCTGGCGTACAGTCTAGCCGATCCGCGTGAAGTGATCAGCAACGGCCGCACGTTCGACTATGAGGAAACCATCCGGCTTGCCACGGGAAACCGGCTGTGGTCCAACCGCTCGAATGTGCTGCTGACGATCGAGGCCGACACGGTGGGCTGCCATGACTTTCTGCTCACGCCCTGCAGTGAAGCGACCTTCCGGCATTTCTATCCCGAACACCCCGTGCATCGCGGATGCTTCGGCAACCTGGCCGAGGCCCTCGCCCCATGGGGGATAGAGCCCGATGCGATACCCGTGGCGTTCAATTGCTTCATGAACGTGCCGGTGGATCAGTATGGCAAGGTCAGCGTGATCCCGCCGATAAGCAAAGCGGGTGATTCGCTGTCGCTGCGCGCGCACCAGGATTTGGTCATCGGGATCACCGCTTGCTCGGCCTATGCCAGTAACGGGGGCAGCTTCAAGCCGATCGACTATCGCATCGATAGCTGATCACGCGGTATAGCGCTGGTCTCACACCTTATTTTCCTACCTTTCCGAAAAAATGGCCGGTGTAGCGCACGCGCCGCACCGGCCTGAAGGTTAGGGACAGGCGAAAACGACACCCCATGACAGATGCCGTCTTCAAGGGGCTTGACCGGGGGGCCAAGCCGCGTATCAATCGCTAATGATAATCGTTCGCAATGAAAAGCACTTTCTGCGGACGAGGCGGTGATGCTTGAGGAGATGCCGAGATGTACCAATTTGTTGATCGCGACCTGGACAGCCTCGATCCGGGATGTCGCTTCCTGGTGTGGTCGATGCGCGCGTGGGTGACCTCGATGGGTCAGCGCAATTGCCCGGCGCATGCACTGGCCCCGGCATTCGCAAAATGGCGGATGATCGGCGGGCTGCAGGCATTCCACCGCAGCATGTTGCTGTTCAATCGCGATGCCTTGGAGACGTTCGGCTTCTCGCCCCTGCCCTGCAATCGCGTGTCCGAGCACGAGGCGCTGATCATGGGCCTGATCGTCAGCATGCGCGAGCACGGCCCGCACTCCGCCCGCGCGACGCTGGAGATGATGGTTCAGGAAGAGGCCGTCGGCGACCTGCTGGGCACCTTGTCGACCGTCAGCGCGACGTTGCTGGTGGCAGGCCTGTTTCCTGGCGATGCCGCAGCCACGCCCGAAACTCGACACTGAGCGGCGCGGGGGTGGCTGACGCCCCGCCCTTCAGTCCATCGCCCCGACGAGGAGCGTCGCGCCGTCCACGCCGATGACCTTCAGCCCCGTCCCCGGCGCAGCGTCATTCCCTCGCGCGAGCCATTCGCTGTCACCCAGGCGCACGCGGCCCTCGCCGTTGACGATCGCCTGCGTGACCACCACGATTTGCCCGACCGCCCGCGCGCTGCGGTTGTTGAGGTGGGGGTCGGCGGGGACGATGGGATTCGCGGCCAGGAAACGCCGCCCGGCAAATACCGCCACGATCGAAAGCACCGCGAACAGCATGATCTGCGCCGGCAATCCTATCGGAGCCACCCAGGTTATCAGCCCTGTCACCAGCGCCGCACCGGCCATCCAGATCAGAAACAGACCGGGGATCGCCATCTCGGCCACAGCCAGAATCAGCCCGAGCGCCAGCCACGCGTAATGCGGCTCCAGCGTTTCGAGCCAAGGCATCACTGTGACCCGCCCGGCGTGACGGGTGGCACGGTCGGCCGCCGAACCGGAGTGGCCGAAGGCTGCGTGGCGGGCTGCGGCGTCGATCCCGCGCCGGCCGGCCGGTCGGAAAGGGCCTCCCTCGCCAGTTCGCCGATGCCGCCCAGCGTACCGATCAGCTGCGTCGCCTCTACCGGGAACAGGATCGTCTTGGCGTTGGGCGAAGTCGCGAACTTGCCGACCGCCTCGGTGTACTTTTGCGCGATAAAGTAGTTGATCGCCTGCACGCCGGATTGGGCGATCGCATCGCTGACCATCTGGGTCGCCTTGGCTTCCGCCTCCGCCTCTCGCTCACGGGCTTCGGAATCGCGGAACGCGGCTTCGCGCCGCCCCTCGGCGGCCAGGATCTGCGCCTGCTTGGCGCCTTCGGCTCGCAGGATTTCGGAAGCACGGCGGCCTTCCGCCTCCAGGATTTCCGCACGCTTCTCACGCTCGGCCTTCATCTGGCGCGCCATAGCGTTCGAGATGTCGAGCGGCGGGCGGATGTCTTTGATCTCGACCCGCGTGATCTTGAGGCCCCAGGGCGCCGTGGCGTGATCCACCACGACCAGCAGGCGCGCGTTGATCTCGTCCCGCTTCGACAGGGTTTCGTCCAGGTCCATCGAGCCCATCACCGTGCGCAAGTTGGTGGTGGTCAGCGCCATGATCGCCGGATGCAGGCCATGCACCTCGTAGGCCGCCTTGCCCGCGTCCAGCACCTGGAAGAACACCACGGCATCCACGCCGACCATCGCGTTGTCCTTGGTAATGATCTCCTGCCCCGGAATATCCAGGACCTGCTCCATCATGTTCACCTTGTGGCCGACGCGATCGATGAAGGGGATGATCAGATGCAATCCGGGCTGCGCGGCCAGCGTGAATCGGCCCAGCCTCTCGATGGTGTAGACATAGCCCTGGCGGACCACGCGCACGCCCATCATCAAGAACGTCACCACGACTACGATCAGCGCGATGAGAAATCCGCCCATGGCTTCCCCCCTTTCCTGGCAAGAACCGGAAAAAGAGGGTACCCGACCAAGCGTTAACGACCAAGCCAAACCGCCCGGTCAGTTTCTGATCAGTTCGCCATCTGGCGCGCCGCCACCACGCTTTCCACGAAAGGCGCGAAACCCTTGGCGCCCGATGCCTTGTCCTTCATGTGGACCGTGATCGTCTCGCTCTGTTCGAACGCGGCGCGCACGATCGCCAGCCGCTCGGCCAGTTCGATGCCTGCGCCCACGATCATGATGTCGATCGGCTGCAATGCCAGCATGAGCCGCACTTCATCCAGCGCGGTGGCGGTGTGCAGCGTCACCCCCTCGCACCGGACGCGCGCCTTGGTATCGTCGACGACATCCAGCAGCCGCCCAACGATCAGGACGTGACGCGGGCCCCCGCCATGCGCCACGCTTCAAAGCGTCCCGAAAAGGGCGAGCATGCGCTGCCAGGCACGGTCCGCCTCGACCGGATCGTACGCCGGGGAGTCCGGCACGCACCAACCATGATCGGCATTGTAGACCTCGATCTCGGCCGGGCGCTTTGCGGCATCGGCGGCGCGGCGCAGCGTGTCCTTGTCGGTCGGCGCCTTGGCATCGTCATTGCGGGCGATAGCGAACAAGTAGCTCGCCTTCGTGCGTGAAAACAGAAGGTGCGGACTGTCCGGATCGGGACCGACCAGACCGGCACCATGCAGCGAGGCCGCCGCCGCCACGCGCGCGGGCACGGCCGCGGCAGTACGGACGGTGAAAGGACCGCCCATGCAATAGCCATTCGAGCCTACGCCGCGGGCCTTGTTCACTGCTTGGTCGCCATCGAGAAAACCGACATAGGCGACGGCATCGCGCGTCACCGCCTCCGCAGTCAGCGCTGCGCGCATAGGCCCGATCTTCGCCTGGCCTTCCGGCGTGCGATACTCAGCAAAGCTTTGCATCACCGGGGCCGGGCCGTTGCGATAGTACTGATTGACGCACAGTACCGCGTATCCGGCGGCGGCCAGGCGCCGGGCCATCACTTTCTTGGCCTCTCGCAAACCGGCGATATCCGGCCACATCACGATGCCGGGATGCGCACCCTTGGCGGGATGGACGAAAAAGGCATCGGCCACCCCGTCCGTGGTGGTGATCTCAACCATGCGTTCGGACAAGTCACCGGTCGCCGCACCAGAGGCGATGCCGCTGGCGCATCCGGAAAGCGCCGCTGCCGCACCGATCGCGGTAAAGCCCCGACGGGTCAGTCCGGACCCGGCCTGAGGCTCAAACCCTTGCGGCGCGGTTCCCTGTCCCTCGTACTCATCGCACATCTCAGGCCGACTCCGCTTTAACTTATGTTTCGTCAGCAATCGTAGCGACATGCCAACATGCGAGCCAGCAATAGCTTGACGGGATTGAAACGCGCGAAGGCCCTTACAGTGCCTGTGCCGCCGCGAACCCGCTGGCCCAGGCCCATTGGAAATTGTAGCCGCCCAGCCACCCGGTTACGTCCACCGCCTCGCCAATAGCATAAAGCCCCGATACTTTCACCGCCTCCATCGTCTTGGACGAAAGGCCCCGTGTATCGATGCCACCGGCGGTCACCTCGGCCTTGGCGAAGCCTTCGCTGCCATCGGGGGTGAAGCGCCAGTCACGCAAACGCTGTTCGGCTGCGGCCAGCGCCTTGTCGGACTGGCTGCCCAGGTCCCCTTCCACGGCCAGCCGCTGTGACAAGGCTTCCGCCAATCGGCCAGGCAGCGCGTCTTCCAGTACCCGGCGCAACGCGGCACGGGGCCGGGCGCGCTTGGCCGCCAGGAGCCATCCGCTTTCCCGGTCCGGCACGAAATCGATGCCCACATCCTCGCCCCGGTGCCAATAGCTGGAGACTTGCAGGATCGCCGGGCCAGAAAGGCCGCGATGCGTGAACAACGCCGCCTCGGGAAAGCGCCCCTTGCCGCATCGGGCGATGACCGGGGTACTGACTCCGGAAAGCTCTCGAAACAAAGCTTCCTCAGGCGGCAGCTTCAGCGGCACCAGCGCCGGGCGGGGCTGCACCACCTTCAGGCCGAACTGCCGCGCCAGATCGTAGGCGAAGCCGGTGGCCCCCATCTTCGGAATCGATGGGCCGCCGGTCGCGATCACCAAGGCGGGTGCGCGAACCAATTCTTCACGCAACGCAACCCAAAACAGGCCATCGGCATGGCTCACCTCACCGATCGATGCATCGCACCGCAGATCTACAGCGCCCCGCGCGCACTCGTCGACCAGCATGGCAACGATCTGCCGGGCCGAGCCATCGCAAAACAACTGACCCAGCGTCTTTTCATGCCAGGCGATGCCATGCCGTTCGACAAGAGCCAGAAAGTCCT
>NZ_CAXYKL010000004.1:0-3881 GCF_964277725.1 uncultured Novosphingobium sp.
GTGAATAAAGACGGCTGGCTGGAAATCGGCGGCGCGCCACCGGACCTGGGCCTGGACCTTGCACCCACGACCCTGTTCGAGCCCCGCGAAGGCACGCTCGCCCTGTTCCCCAGCACGCTTTACCACGGCACCCGCCCGTTCACCGGCGGCCACCGCCTGACCGTCGCCTTCGACGCCGCTCCCGCCTGAACCAACCAACAAAAAGGGCGGAGAGCTTACGCTCCCCGCCCATGTTTAGACTAAGTTATCCAGACTTAGAACTTCACTCGACCCGAGATGAAGAAGTCGCGGCCAAGCACATCGTAGGTGCTGGGGTAGGTATTGGTCTGTTCCTGGTTGTCGCCCAGAAGCGGCGGCTTCTTGTCGAGTAGGTTGTTGATGCCGAACGAAAGGTTCAGGTTCTCGGTTGCATCGACGCTGAATGCCAGATCGAACACATCGTAAGCCTTCAGACGCTCGACGCTGTAGTTGGTTGCAGGGTCATCGTCGCGCACTGCGCCCAGGTGACGCCACTTCAGGCTCGTCGTCAGCGGCCCATCAAGCCACGAAAGACGGGCAGACCACTTCCACTTGGGGATTGGGTTCTCGCAAACCAGCGGTCCGAACTTGCCGGCGCAGTTGGTGAACCGGTCAGGGAACTCCTCAGCCGGGATCACGATCTGCTTGTACGTGTAGGTCGCCAGGACGTTGAACGCGAGCTTGGATTCCTGGGATGCGACACCAAAGCCGAGCGGATGTGAATAGTTCGCCTCGAAGTCGACGCCTTCCACCTTCTTGCCGCCTGTGTTGGCGTTGAAGACATTGGGGTTGGTGGTGCCGTCAAAACGGCCCAGAGCGTTCCGGGTGCCCAGGAAGATCTGGCAGTATGGGCTGTTGATGTCCTGAACGACGTTATAGCACAGGTTCAGTGAGTTCGCGAGACCACCACCGAACGAGTCGATCGCGCCCTCGATCTTGATCTTGAACCAGTCAGCCGTGAACGAGAAGCCAGGGATGAACGTTGGACGCAGAACGACGCCAGCGGTGTAGGAGTCCGACGTTTCCTGGCGCAAGTTCGGGTTGCCACCGAAATTGCCCTGAATTTGTGTGTCGGGCTGCAGCCTTTCGCCGGTGCCAACCGATGCCGCCGGAACTCCGGTAGCGATACAGAGGTTGCGGATCGTTGTATTTCCGGCTGCGTCGGCCACAGAGCAGGGATCGATTGCAGTCGGGAAGTTTACGAATGCGCCGCCGAACAGCTCCTGCACGTTTGGTGCACGAATGGCGCGCTGATACTGTCCACGGAAGGTGACGTCTGGAATGGGCGCATATTGCGCACCGCCTGAATACGTCCATACACCGCCGACGGCACCTAGCGAGTACTTGGAGTAACGAAGCGCACCGGTCAGTTCCAGGCGATAGATACCTGGCTGATTGGCGGCCACCGGGACGCGAAGTTCGGCGAAAGCTTCCTTCACGTTGTAGCTACCCTGTGTGGGCTGGCCCGCGTTGAAGCCGATCACGTCACCGGAAGACAGTGCGGTATCGGGGATGAAGCGAGACGCGACCTTGCGGTACTCGGTGCCGATCGCGATGCCCACATCGTCACCACCCCAGCCCAGGTTGAACAGCGACCCGTTTACCGAGGCGCTTGCGACTTGGAGCGACGAGATTTCCGCGTTCTGTGAGCGGATGGTGATGGCATTCAGCGCGTCTTGCGAAAGCGTGCCTGGGCCAAAGATGTTGATTGGCGTGCCGACCCCGTTCAGGCCCGCCTGGAACGCCGAGCGCGAGATGTTGCCTTCCTGGATTTGCGCGTTGCGTGTCCGGGCGTACAAATACGAAACGTCATAGCTGAAGTTGTCGTTGATCGGGCCCTTGAAGCCGATCAGGGTACGGAACGCATTGCGCTCATCTTCCTGCAGGCGCAGACCGCTTTCGTTGATGCGGCGCTGGATCGCCAATGGCACGATGCCATCGCCTACCGTATTGCCAGCATTGGTAATCCCATCAAGCTGGCGAAGTGCGGCGACATCACCTGCCGACAGGAAGGGCGATACGCTGTTGATGTTGACCTGGAAGGTGCCGGTGACGGGCGTCGGCGCCAATGCGTTACGTACGCGGTTATTTACGAAAGTCGCTTCGATGTAGGCGGTATGGCCATTACCAATATCATAGTCGCCGTAACCACCGATGATGTAGCGCTCTTGCGGCACCATCAGGAAGTTGTCAGGACCGAAGTTATACGTATCGGCCCCGGTACGCGGGCGGGAAACGCCGGGCGCAGTGAAGAACGCGCCCTGGCCGCCGCTGCAAAAGACATTCGCGGTCGGGCAATTTTCCTCGCCGTACGTCGAGCTTACGCGACCATTCGGCGTAGTCGAGGAGCCACCGAAGCCGAAGCCGCCGGCACCATCGTCCTGCAGCACGTTGCGCGAGAAGTTGCGCTGACCTTGGCCGATCGAAGCGCGCTTGTAATATTCGGCAAAGACGGTGGCGTGGCCACGGCCTTCGGCGAATTCGGAGCCAAGGGCTACGTAAGCCTCATAACGGCGGCCATCGCCCCGCTGCGTCAGACCATACTGCGCACCTGCTTCGATGCCTTGTACATTCTTGAGGCGGAAGTTGACCACACCGGCAACAGCGTCCGAACCGTAGACGGCCGACGCACCACCGGTGACGACTTCGACGTTGTCGATCAGGAACGACGGGATGGTGTTAAGGTCAACGATTTGCGACGTATCGTAGAACATCCAACGACGGCTGTTTACGAGAACCAGCGTACGCTTGGCATCCAATCCACGCAGGTTCAGCGTGGAGACGCCGCCACCGGGGTTGTTGGAGAAAGATGATGTGCCCGGGATCACCTGCGGCAGAGTATTGATCACCTGCTCGACATTGACTGCGCCGGACAGTTTGAATTCTTCGCTCGACACAGCGGCAACGGGAGCTGCGCTGTCAAGATTACGACGGGCGATGCGCGAGCCGGTGACGACGATGGCGTCGGCCGGGGCGGCATCGGCTGTTGTGCCGGCGGGCGTGCTGGTCGGGGCGTCCTGTGCTTGAACCGGCGATGAGGCCAGTCCGGCGAAGGCTCCGAGGCAGGTTGCGCTGAGGAGCGCGGCCTTCTTGAAGGAGGTTGTCACTATGTTGTGTCCCTTGTTGCTTTCGAGCGCCCAGGCTTGATTTGACCCGCTGAACTACTCGGATGCCGGCTTGCCCCGCGGTGACGCTGAACTGCCATATTCGAGTTGTTGCCTGAGCATTGCCGGCGTTCAACTAGATTTAGGGGAACTAAACAGATCGACCGAAAACTGTGTTTTTAACGTCACAGTGCTTGTCCCGCAATCGCGTGACAATAACTCAAAGGCGCAGAACGCGGTGACTTCTACCGATATAGGGATTGTTGCATATTGGTCGTGTTCTGATCCCGACCGTTCAGATCCAGTGGCAGCGCGTGCAGCGGCGGATGTAACGGGCGGGCGGTGATATTCGTCGGCGAACGACTGCGATGGCCCGGCGCTATTTCGCGCCGGGGCCACCGCCTGAGAATGCATCCGCGATGGAACATGCCGCCGGACCCAGGATCACGATGAACAACACCGGCAGGATGAACAGGATTAGCGGTATCGTCATGATCGCGGGCAGGCGCGCGGCTTTTTCCTCGGCGCGCATCATGCGCTCGTTGCGGAACTCGGCCGAAAGCACACGCAGTGCCGAAGCGAGCGGCGTGCCGTAGCGCTCGGTCTGGATCATCGTGGTGACGACGCCGCGGACGGAATCAAGGTTCACGCGGTAGGACAGGTTTTCGAATGCCATGCGGCGGTCGGTCAGGAACGCCAGCTCGATCGAGGTGAGCGCGAATTCATCGCCCAGCTCGGGATAGGCGCGGCCCAGTTCAC
>NZ_CAXYKL010000005.1:0-8735 GCF_964277725.1 uncultured Novosphingobium sp.
TCTTCGTGGAATAGGCGGATCAGCAGATCTTCCAACGATAGGTCGGGATCGACCAGCTCATCGTGGCGCGTGCTTCCGGCCATGACCGCCACATGCTCCCACTCGGGATGGTCCTCCTTCGCGTGCAGCCGCTCGCGCCCTTCTTCGCCCTCAGGGAAGTGCTGGACAAGGAGGCCGCCGGCGACACAGTGTTTGCCTTCGGATCGGATCGCGACGCGCAGCAGCGTCGGCACCTGCTCGGACTGCGCGAAGTATCGCTCGCATGCTTCCGAAAGCGAGCTGCCTTCCAGCGGCACGATGCCCTGATAGCGCTCACCACTGCCCTCCAGATCGAAGGTGATCGCAAGGTAGCCTTCGCCGCACAGGTTTTCCAGCCGCGGGCTCGTACCCGCCGCCGCTGCCTTTTCGCGATCGTGGCTGACATAGCCGCGCAGTTCGCCGCCCCGATAATCGCACGCCAGCAAGTCGATCGCGCCGCCCTTGGCTTGCGCCTGCAAGGTCAGCTGGCCGCCATCTTCCTTGAGCAGCGAGCCCATCATCGCCGTGAGAACCAGCGCTTCTGCGAGCAGGTGCTTGATCGCAGGCGGATAGTCGTGCGCGGAAAGGATCGTCTCCAGCGTCGGGCCCAGCCGGACCATCCGGCCTCGCGCATGGCGATCCGGAATGATGAAGCCGAGTATCCGGTCAAAGCCGGTCTGGCCGGACTGGATCAGGTAGTCGTCCGAACTCACAGCTGACCCAGGGCCCAGCGCAGGATGGATTTCTGGGCGTGAATACGATTCTCCGCCTCGTCCCAGATCGCGGACTGCGGCCCGTCGATCACTTCGGCGGTCACTTCCTCACCGCGATGCGCCGGCAGGCAGTGCAGGAACACCGCACCGGGCGCGGCCTCGTTCATGAGGCGCGTGTCGACCTGATAGGGTGCCATCGCCGCCAGATGCACGTCGCCGCCGGCCTGGCCCATCGAGATCCAGGTATCGGTGACCACGACTTGCGCACCGCGCACCGCCTCGTTCACGTCCTGCGTAAGCACCACCGTTCCGCCCTGCTCCCGCGCCGCTGCGATGAAGGCGGGGCCGGGTTCGTATCCGGCGGGGCCGCCCACGCGAACGGTGAACTTCATCAGGCCCGCAGCCTCGATCAGCGAGTTGGCGACATTGTTGCCATCGCCCAGCCAGGCGACTTGCAGGCCGGGCAGCGCAAAGCCACGCTCGATCACGGTCAGCAAATCGGCGACGATCTGGCAGGGGTGCGAAAGATCGGTGAGGCCGTTGATCACCGGCACATCGGCATAATGTGCCAGCTCCTCGATCTTGGCGTGATCGTCGGTGCGGATCATGATCGCATCCACCATGCGGCTGAGCACGCGTGCGGTATCAGCCACGGTTTCGCCGCGCCCCAGCTGGGTGCTGCCTGCTTCCATGATCAGGGCACTGCCGCCCAACTGCCGCATCGCCATATCGAACGAGACGCGGGTGCGGGTGGAGTTCTTCTCGAAGATCATGGCGAGCACGTGCCCGGCCAGCGGCGCATCGGCGTCAGGGCGGCCTTTCGCCCAGCCCCGCCGCGCCGCCTTGCGATCCAGCGCATCGTTGAGAATCGCGGCGACGGCATCACCGCCCGCGTCCGAAAGCCCGACGAAGTGCCGGGGCGTGCCTTGCGCGCTCACGCTGCTTCTGCCGGGTGATAGCTTGCCGCAGCGGCGGAAAGCTTTTCCATGAATTCATCCATGTGGCGGTCATCGATGACGAGCGGCGGCAGGATGCGCACCACGTTGTCTCCCGCCGAAACGGCCAGCAACTGGTGATTGTCCCGCATGTGGGCGACGAAACCCCGTGGCTCGGCCTTCATCTTCAGGCCGATGAACAACCCCCGGCCGCGTACCGATTCGAACAGCTCCGGATAATTGCCCAGGAACTGCTCTATGCGCGCGCGCAACCGTTCACCCTTGGCGCGCACATCGGCCAGGAACGCATCGTCCGCGATCACATCCAGCACGGCTTCGGCGGCGGCCATGGCGAGCGGGTTGCCGCCATAAGTGGAGCCGTGCGCACCCGCGACCATGCCGCGCGCCGCCTTTTCGGTGGCAAGACACGCGCCCAGCGGAAAGCCGCCGCCAATGCCCTTGGCGGTGGCCAGGATGTCCGGCTTTATCCCATACTGTTCATAGGCATAGAAGGTGCCCGAGCGGCCGACGCCACTTTGCACTTCGTCCAGAACCAGCATCAGATCATGCTCGTCACACAAGGCGCGCAGACCTTGAAGGAACGCGTCGTCCGCCACGCGGATGCCGCCTTCGCCCTGGATCGGCTCGACCAAGAAGCCCGCGGTATTTGGGCCGATGGCGGCCTTGGCGGCTTCCAGATCGTTGAACTCGACATAGCGGAAGCCGGGCAGCAGCGGCAGGAAGCCCTTGTGCATCTTGTCCTGGTTGGACGCGCTGATCGTGGCGAGCGTGCGGCCGTGGAATGCGTTGTTGAACGTGATCAGCTCAAACTTGTCGGTGTTGCCCGCCGCCTGGTGATAGGCCCGCGCGGTCTTGATCGCGCACTCCACCGCCTCGGCTCCCGAGTTGGTGAAGAACACCGTATCCGCGAAAGTCAGGTCGGTAAGCCGCTTGGCGAGATGCTCACCTTGGGGGCTGCCGTAAAGATTGGAGACGTGCATCAGCGTCTCCGCCTGCTTCTGGATCGCGCCGATCAGTCCGGGGTGCGAGTGCCCCAGGGCGTTCACCGCGATACCGCTGGCGAAGTCCAAGAAGCGGCGGCCGTCCTCACTGATCAGATGACAGTGTTCGCCGCGCACGGGCCGAACGTCGGACCGGGGATAGACGGGCATCAGCGGAGTGATCGACATGGTCGTGATTCCTGGAAGTAAACGCTGGCGCATCGGGCGGCCCGGACGGTCTGTTTTCCTGTTCCTGAGCCCCGATGGCAGTGCTGGTCGGGGAAAGTCGCAAACGACAAATGGCGGCCCTAACGGACCGCCATTTGCGCGCTTCTAATCGTTAGCACGGCTGCGATCAACCGATCGGCAGCAATGCCGGCAGGATCAACCCTGGCGCGGGACGAGGTTGACCGCCGAGTACTTGCCTCGTCGATCGACTTCGATGTCGAATTCGACCTGATCGCCTTCGTTGAGGCCGGACATGCCCGAACGCTCAACCGCGCTGATGTGCACGAACGCGTCAGGCTGACCGTCATCACGCGTGATGAAGCCGAAGCCCTTCATTGAGTTGAAGAACTTGACCGTACCGGTCGCCTTGTCACCCGTCAGCTGGCGCTGGGGAGCCGCTTCGCGCGGTGCCTGCTCACGCTGCTTTTCGACAGGGATGACATCGCCGACCACAACGAGATCGCTGGCCGAAATCTTGCCGCCACGATCGACAAGCTGAAATTCCAGCTGCTGACCTTCGGCAAGACCTTCCAGGCCGGCACGCTCGACCGAGCTGATGTGCACGAACACATCATCGCCGCCCTCATCGCGCTGAATGAAGCCGAAGCCCTTGGCCGCGTTGAAGAACTTTACGACGCCCTTGCCCTGGCCAACGACCTGGGCCGGCATGCCGCCACCGCGGGGGCCACCGCTGCCGCCGAAACCGCCGCCGCCACCACGGGGACCGCCGCCGAAGCCGCCGCTGCGGGGAGCGCCACCACCGAAGCCGCCGCCACCGCCACCGCCGCCGCCAAAGCGATCACCACCACCGAAGCCGCCGCTGTTGCCGCCACCGCCGAAGCGATCACCGCCGCCAAAGCCGCCGCCACCGCCACGGTCCTGTCCTGCGAAGAAGGGATCGAAGCCGCCGCCTTCATCTTCGCCAAACCGATCGCGCTTGTCACGTCCCCTACCGCGACGTCCTCTATCAAAACCCATCTCTACGAATAAACCTTCGCTGCGCCCGATAAGCATTAGCCCAGACGGGTGGGCGAACCACGCCAGGCGCCAGATCAAGCGACCCGCGCGAACGCGGTCTTTCCCTGCAATTCCGCCGTATATACGAGTCGCAAGAGCTTGGCGAACAGAAATGCGTGGGTTTCTGAGTCACTTGCCGAATAGTGGCGCCACTGTGCTAGGGCTGCCGCACTTTGGACCGTTCTCACCTTTGTCGCAGGAGCTGACGCACCATGTTTCGCAAGCTGACCGATACCGTTTACGCCAGCCCGCAGATCGGCCTGCCCGAAGTGGCGGAAGCCAAGGCGCTGGGCGTCACCCTGATCGTCAACAACCGGCCCGAAGGCGAGAGTGAAGATCAGGTTCCGGGTGACGAGATCGCGGCCGCCGCCAAGGCCGAAGGGATCGAATACCTTGCGATTCCCATCACGCATGCTGGTTTTGCCGAGCACCAGGTGACGGCGATGGCCGATGCCCTGCAGCGTTCGACCGGGCCGGTACTGGCCTATTGCCGATCCGGAACCCGGTCGACCTTGCTATGGGCTTTGGCGGAGGCGAAGGCGGGCAAGGATCCCGAACAGCTGGCCCAGGCCGCTGCCGCCGCCGGCTATGATCTGTCGCCCGTCCGCCAGGTGATGGACGTGCTGAGGGCATCCGCCGGCTAATTGCCGAGTTCGAATACAATCCGTTCCAAAAAAACGGAAAAGAGGGCCGGAGCGGCTGGCTCCGGCCCTTTGAGTTTGTGTTCGCAGGAGGAACATCGGGTGGCGGAGGAGGGGATGGAGAGGAGGAAACTTCCCCGTCCCCCGCCAAACTGTTGAAGCCTTAGTAGTTGTAGGCGCGTTCGCCGTGGCTGCTGATGTCGAGACCGGCGTTCTCGTCCTCGAGGCTCGGACGCAGACCGATGGTCTTGTCGATCACGAAGTAGAGCACCGCCGAGATCACGCCGGAGTAAACCAGGGTGAACAGCACGGCCTTGATCTGGGTGATCACCTGCCCGCTGATCGAGTAGGTCGAAGCGTCGAACACGGCGGGGAAGGATGTGTAGTCGAACACGCCCTGGCCGCCGAGCGCCGGGGAAGCGACGATACCGGTGCCGATCGCGCCGACGATGCCGCCGATGCAGTGCACGCCGAACACGTCGAGGCTGTCGTCGTAGCCCATCTTGATCTTCACCTGGGTGACGAAGATGTAGCAGACCGGCGAAACGATGAAGCCCAGCACGATCGAGGTCATCGGCGCACCGAGGCCCGCCGCGGGAGTGATGGCGACCAGGCCGGCGACGGCCCCGGTTGCGGCACCCAGGATGCTGGCCTTACCATGGTGGAACTGCTCGATCAGCGACCAGCTGACGGCGGCGGCGCACGTGGCGAGCATGGTGTTGATGAAGGCCACGCCGGTGACGCCATTGGCTTCCAGGTTGGAACCGGCGTTGAAGCCGAACCAGCCCACCCACAGCAGGCTCGCGCCGATCATGGTCATCACGAGCGAGTGCGGCGGCATCGGCTCCTTGGGATAGCCATGGCGCTTGCCGATGAAGAGGCAGCCGACGAGGCCAGCGATACCCGCGTTGATGTGAACGACGGTGCCACCAGCGAAGTCAAGCGCACCCCAGCCCCACAGCAGGCCCGAGTCGGTAGGCGCATCGGCCAGGAAGTCCGGGCCGGCCCAGTACCACACCATGTGCGCCATCGGATAATAGACCAGGATCGACCAGGCGACCACGAACACCATCAGCGCGCTGAACTTCACACGCTCAGCAAACGCGCCGACGATCAGCGCGGGCGTGATCATGGCGAAGGTCATCTGGAAGACCACGAAGACCAATTCGGGGATATAGACGTTGTTAGAGAACGTCGCACCCACGGTCGTGGCGTCCACGCCCACCAGGAAGGCCTTGGAAAGACCACCGAAGAAGTGGTTGTCACCACCGGACGTGAAGGCGATCGAATAACCGACCGAGGCCCACAGCAGGCCGGCGACCGAGACGATCATGAACACCTGCATGCACACGCTGAGCATGTTCTTAGCGCGCACCAGGCCGCCGTAGAACAAGGCCAAGCCCGGGATCGACATCATCAGCACCAGCGCGGCGCAGATCAGCATCCAGGCAGTATCGCCCTTGTTGATCATGCCGGCAGCGGCAGCGGCGTCAGGCGCCTTGATCGGGGCGGCAGCTTGCGCCCAGGCGGCGCTGGCGACGCACAGGGACGAGACGATCGCCCCCACGCCGCCCAGAATCTTGCGGTTCATCATGGAATTCCCCCTCACAGCGCGGTGTCCCCGGATTCGCCAGTACGGATGCGCACGGCAGCGGCCAGGTCCAGGACGAAGATCTTGCCGTCGCCGATGGCCTCGGTGCTGGCGACCTGCTGGATCGTCTCGACGATCTGGGCAGCCATGTCGTCCGAAGCCGCGACTTCGATCTTCACCTTGGGCAGCATGTTGGTGGAGTATTCGGCGCCCCGATAAATCTCGGTCTGCCCCTTCTGCCGCCCAAAGCCCTTCACCTCCGATACGGTCATGCCGGCGACGCCGATGGCGCCGAGAGCTTCGCGCACCTCGTCGAGCTTGAACGGCTTGATGATGGCGATGATGAACTTCATGCCTATCCCCTGTTAGCCACCGGCGACATGCCGGTATGACCAGGTACAGCAAGGGACGTGCCAGTTTACGTTTGTTAGGGATTTCAGCGGATGGTGTACCGCAGACACGGGACGACATCGTGGCCGCCGCCCGAATCCTGGGCAGCTTGCCTATTTTTTAGGCAGCGCTATCGTAGCGAAGACGGGCAGATGGTCGGAACCTACCGCTGACAATGCAGTACGATGCACTCCGGTTCCCACGATCTCGCACTCATTGGAGACGATGATCCGATCGAGCGCCGCCACGGGATGGCGAGAAGGAAAGCTGCGCCCTGGAGCCAGCACGTGCCAGTTGCTGTCGAATTCGCGAAAGCATCCACGCTTTGCCGCCCATTCGTTCATGTCGCCCATCAGGACCGTTGGCATTCGCGAGGCACAGTCAGCTGAATGGGCGAGCACGCTGCGCACCTGATGGCGGCGACGCAAACCGGACAAATCCAGGTGCATGCCGATCACGCGCACCGATCGGCCCTCGATCCGCAAGTCGGCGCGGATCGCCCCGCGCGGCTCCAGTACAGGCAGCGGTACCGGCGCGGCCTCCACCAGATCGATGTCCCGGCGCACCAGCAGCGCGTTGCCATGCCAGCCCAGACTATCAGGCTTCATGGACAGGGGCACGGGACGGTAGCCGCTTTGCTGGATCGCATCGAGCGGCAGGACGCTCATGCGGCGGCCAAAGCGCCGGTCGGCCTCCTGCAAAGCGATAACGTCGGCGTCGATCTCGTGCAGGATCGCCAGGATTCGCTCCGGATCGCGGCGGCGATCCAAGCCCACGGCCTTGCGGATATTGTAACTGGCAAAAGTGATCTGCACGGGGTGGCGCGACTTCTCTATGGCGCCAGCGAGAGGGGCCGACCCAGTATAAGAGCTGCAGCGGGGGCTATGTTCCCCGGCCAAACCGCTGTGACACATTTGCCAACCCCGCACTGCCCTGCGTTGCTGGCCCGGGCAAAAGTAAAATTAAGCTAATGCTGCGACAAAGCGCCTATGACACATGCGCGGCTAAACGGTCTGGATGGATTGCGTGGTATCGCGGCGCTATCCATCGTTCTCATTCACGTCTTCGCCGACAAATTCTCCAACGCCTACCTCGCGGTGGACTTTTTTTTCATGCTCAGCGGCTACATAATGGCCCGTACCTTCGAAGGCCGGTTGGCTGTCGGCCGATTAACGCCGACAACCTTCATCGCCAGCCGGGTTCGCCGACTCTATCCCGTCGTCTTCGTGGGGTGCCTGATTGGGATGCCGTGGCTTATCGCCACATCCGGGGATCGCGCCTGGATCATCGCGATCGCTTGCCTCACTCTGCTGCCGATCGGTCGGGACGACGAGATGTACCGGTTGAACCCGCCAGTTTGGTCCATCGCCTACGAAATTTTGGCCAATGCACTGCACGGCTTTGTTCTTGCCAGGCTGTCCAGCCGCGCGGTGATTTTTGTCACGACTATCCTGATGGCCGCCCTGATAATAGCTACAGCGGGGCGCGGCCTTGGCTTCGTGCCGACACCTGGCAATCGACTCGCCACTGGGCTGAGAACGATCGTCCCATACGCTATCGGCGTCCTGCTCTATCGATCGTGGGGTGATTGTCCGCCATTCCGGATCGGGCCGACCCTGACGTGGGGAATGATGCCTGCCGTGTTCCTTTGGGGCACATTCGGGCTGATGTGGCCAGGTGCCTTTGATTATGGCTTCGTGATCGTATGCTGCCCGATACTGATTGCGGGCGGTCTCACTAATGGCGCGACGAATCGCGTTGCGGCATTTGCAGGAGCGTTGTCTTTTCCGCTTTACGCAACGCACGGCCCTATCGTCCTGGCCGCGAAATACATGGGGTTTGGCTGGGGCAGGCAGCTTGGCGCAGCACTTTGCACCGGTATCCTGGTGCTCTCAGCCCAAACCTTGTCTAGTCGGGCCAACCGTTGGATCGGCCATCGCCTGGCGCGGATACCTAGAGCATGGGCCTCAGGCTGACTGCGGGACTCCGTTTATGGCATGGGTCTCAGTCCACCTTCTCGTCGACCAACGTCGAAAGGCAGACTTCAGGCCGTGCGCCGAAGTGCGAGATCACTTCGCGCGCGCAGATCGCGCCCAGGCGCAGGCTTTCCGTGGGCGAGCGGCCACGAACATGGCCGAAGAGGAAACCGGCGGCAAAGAGGTCTCCGGCCCCGGTGGTATCGACCACGCGCTCGATAGGCT
>NZ_CAXYKL010000006.1:0-11468 GCF_964277725.1 uncultured Novosphingobium sp.
GTGTTGATCGCGGAGAACGAGGCGAAGCCGGTGCCGAAATCGTCCAGCGCCACGGACACGCCCAGCCGCCGCAAGGCGTGGACCGTGCGCGCCGCGCCTTCCAGATCGTCCAGCGCATGGCGTTCGGGAATCTCGATCTCCAGTGCCTCTGGCGCCAAGCCGTGATCGCCCAGCACCCGCTCCACATCGGCGACGAGTTCCGGTCCCAGGCGCTTGGGCATGATGTTGACGGCAACGCGAAGCCCGGGTTTCTGCCCGTTCCACGCGGCGGCCTGGATCGCGGCGGTTTCCAGCACCCAGATGTCCACCCGGCGCGCCTGCGGCATGCGCTCCAGCCCCGCCAGGAATTCCGACGGCGGCAGCGAGCCGTGGCGCGGATGGTTCCAGCGCATCAGCGCTTCGGCCCCGATGACTCGCCCGGTCGCCAGATTAACTTGCGGCTGATAGTGCAGCTCGAACTGGCCCTTCTGCTCGGCCCGTTCCAGTTCCTGCCGCAGCCGGGAACGCAGGATCGCGCGGGTCTGAAAGTCGGACTGGAACACCGCGAAGCTCGCCGCGCTCTGGCGCAATTCGATCACGGCCATCTCGGCGCGGGCCAGCAAGGTTTCGTAGCTGGTGCCGTGATCGGGGGCCACAGCCAGCCCGGCGCGGATATCCAGCGGCACCGGGATCCCCGGCCCGGCGCGGATCAGCATCGGTTCCGCGGTGACGAAAGCGGCCAGTTCCTCCGCCCGCGCCAGATCCGGCAAGCGCGGAAAGACGAGCGCCAGCGTCTCCCGCCCCAGCCGCGCCATGCGGGTGCCGGGCGGCAGGCTGGCCTGCAACGAGATCAGCGCTTCCTGCGTGGCATGGCTGTTCCAGTCACTGACCAGGGCGTCCAGCTGCTCGCTCAGGCCGCGCACTTTCAGGAACAGCAGGCCCAGCCGCTCATCGCCGCGCAGCCGCGTCAGCGCTTCGTCGACCAGTTCCTCGCACTCGCGCGGGCCCAGCCACTCGGCAGCCCCGGCGGAGAACGGCACTGCCGCCGGATCAGCCGGAGACCATCTCATTTCCAAGCCGCCCATCCTCTTTCACCCGCCACCGCCGCAAACCGCGGCTCTGGCTGTGCGAGACACGAACCGTGCGAACATAACGCCATCCTCATATCCCCGCCTTGGTACCAAGAGGTATCATTTCGGGTTAAGACAATGCTAAGTCCGCACACTAATTCGATGTTAACCATCACGAATTGCCCTCGAAAGCGTCAGAACGTCACCACCACACTGACGGTATCGCTGTAAGTGCCGGCCACCGGCGCCGCCTGGGCCGGGTTGATCCGGGCCTTGTAGGTAAACGGCTGGGCGGGGCTGACCGCGCCGGTGCCGGGCGTGGCGGCGGCTTGCGGATTGCTCTCATCCCAGATGGTCGCGCCGTCGCTGCGATAAAGGTTGTACTGCAGCACCCGGCCCGCACCGTCCTTCATGGTGCGCCACGGCCGCGCGCTGGGGGCGGACCCACTGGTGAACGCCACGTTGAAACTGGCGCCCTTGCTGCAATCGACCAGTACCGACTGCGTCACCTCGGCGAACTGGCTGAGCAAAGAAGCCGAACCGAATGCAACGGGCGGAGCGGAAATCTGGCAGTCCTTGCCCACGTTCATCGTCACCGGGATCGTGGAAGTGCCGGTGCCGGATTCGTTGAGGACGCAGGCGTTGCTCAGGTTCACGGCGTGGCAGATCGTCCAGGTCCACTGCACGGTCAGGGTATCGGTGTAGGTCCCGGCGGCCACGTTCGCATTACCGTTCACCGTCAGGTAGATGCGCGGAGTGAACGACCCGCCGGTCAGGATCGTCAGCAGCGAGAGCATCGTGGGATCGAAGTAGTTGATCGTGCCGTACTGCGCGAAGCTGTAGGTGCCGTTGGGATCGGCGCTGACCACGTAGGGGATGCGGTCGGCCCCGGCGGCCAGCTTCCAGCCGTTGGCGCTGGTGATCGTTGCCCTGGCGGAGCTGGTGCCGCCCAGCGTGATGACCGAGCCGGAGCAGGAGAAGCCCGCGCTGGTGGAGACTTGCGCAACCCCGTTCGCCTGCACCGTGTACGAGCTGCTGTCGGCGAAGCTGGCGCTGCTGTTGGCGGTCTGGCAGGCGGCGCGAGCGGGCACGGGGGCGAGGAGCAGGGCGGCCCAGCCGATCAGGGCCAGTGTCAGGACAAGGCGGCTCATCGGCACGGCACTTCGCCCAGGTCCGCCATCGCCTGGCGCGTGGTCGGCGCGGCGATCCGGGCGGTGCAGGTGCCGCCGCCGCGCTGGCGCACGGTGACGGCAAGTGTCTCATCGGAAATGTCGGAGAGGAACAGCATGCCGTCCCAGCCCACCGGCAGACTCCGGCCATCGGGCAAGGTGGCGGTGCTGCCCGGCGCGATCGGCTGGCCTTGCGCATCCACCAGCCGTGCGGTGCCGCCCCGCGTACGGCGCACCGCCATGCGAAGCACCGCGCCCGCGCCTTCGGCCACGGCCACGCGCGTCTCCACTCGGCTGGCGACGTATCCTGCGTCCAGCGAGATCGGGTCTATCGCGATCCGGCCGGGATGCCACGCGGTAACGTCGCGCACGAACAGGCGGCCCTTGGCATCGGTGCGGCCCATGATCTGGTTCTCATACGTCACCGGCACGCCCGCGGCCTCTCCGGTATCGACGACGAGGAACGAGGACGGCGCTTCGTTCGCGGCGAACAGACCCCCGTCCATCGCCAGCACCGCGCCGCTGACCCCGCCGCCTACTGCGCTGCGCCCAGCGGCGAGGGCGGCGGTGGCCTCCCACTGTGAAGTCTGGCTGCGATAGAGGCCCGTCGCCTGCGCATAGGCGCTGCCGCGCTGGTCCACCGCCAGCGCGCCCGATCCGCCCCAGCCGCCGTTGGTCGGCACCGCCAGGTCCACGCTGGCGTCCGCCCGAAGCGCGCCGCCCGCCCGCGCGCTCAAGCCGCCGCTCACGCTGACGCGGCCCAGCGGCACCACTAGGCGGACTTGCCCACTGGTGGCATGGCGGCGCACGTCATAGTCGGCGCTGGCGAACGCGAATATCCGCTCCGAAACCGGCAAGGACCACGAGGCGGAGAGCAACCGCACCCGGCTTCCTTCACGGGCACGGGCATCGATGAAGCTGAAGCCAAGGCTGCCCCAGCGGCCTGCCTGCACGCCCAGCACCACCCGGCTGCTGCTGGATGCGCGCAATGGGACACGGTTGAAGGCGGCAAGGTCAAAAGTGCCGAGATCGCGGAACGTGCCGCTCACCCGGCGGTGCTCTGCGGCGAACGTAAAGCGGCGGCCGGAATAGTCATAGCCCAGCGTCAGCGCCGTGCCGCTGCCCGCATCGCTCTGGCTGGCCGAGAGGGCGAGGTGGGCGGTGCCCCACAGGCCCGGCGCCCAGTCCGCACCCACCCCGCCCAGCGCCAGCCCTTTTGAGCCTTCGCCATGGCCGGACACGGTAAGCTGTCGGTTCAAACCGTGACGCACAACGAAGCTGGCGGCGGCGGGGCCATAGCCGAAACTGCGCAGGCCATAGCCGCGCCGCAGCAGCCCGGCCTCGGCGGAAAAGTCGGTCAGCCCCGCGCGCAGCAGCGTGGCCGAGACGTAGAACGGGATCGTCGTGGCGACCTGGCGGCCCACAGCATCGGTGGTGACGAGCGTGGCTTGCCCGGCGCCGTTCACCACCGGCACGCCGTCCAGCACGAAGCGGCCCGGCTGCACCGTGCTGCTGCTCTGGCGATACCCATCGATGAAGACGTCGACGGCGCTGGGCACGGCGGCCTCCCCGGCGAAGCGCGGCAGCGGCGTGGTGACAAGGTCCGGCCGGGCGGCGAAGCTGCGGCCCACTTGCACGCCGCCCAACCGCACCGAGCCGGACCACGGCAGTGCCGCCGTCACCACGTCCCCCACGGTCACCGCCATCGCGCGGTCCTGGTCGACATGGCGAAAGCGTGTGTCGTAGCGCAAGTAGCCGGAGCGGGGCGCGTCGCCCGCCAGCCGAACTCGCAGAACGCCGGTGTTGGAAAGCGCACCGAAGCTGCCGAACAGCCGCTGCTCGGTGAACAAGCTGGCGATCGCGGTATCGCCCGATCGCTGGACGTAGAGGTTATAGTTCAGGGCCGCCCCGGTGCTGGCGGTGGCGCGCACCCGTTCGCGCGGCGGCGCGGCGATGGTCTGGCCGGGCAGCATATCCAGCGGCACCGTCAGCGACAGGCGCTGGAGCAGGGGATCGTAACGCGTGACGATATCGGTGCGAGCGGACAGGTCGATCAGCGCGGCATCATCCGCCGTGGTCCCCAGTGTCAGTCCCGCTGCGGCCAGATCGCTGGCGGCGATGCGGATATGTGCGCCTTGCACTTGCGCAGGCACCAGCCCTTCGCCTTCACGGCCGTTCACCACCAGTTGCACGTAGACTTGCGCCGCCGGCTCCGTGGCAAGGTCGGGCGGTGGCAGGTCACGCGCTTGTGCGGCCGGGGCGGACAGCATCGCGATTGCCAGCGTGACGGGCAGGGCGCGCGGTAGGGGCCGGGCAGATGGCACGATCGGCGCGCCGGTCCACCGTCAGCTGGACCGGGCGAGGGTCTGCTCGCTGCCGTTGACGGTGATGACGAGCGGGGCGCTCAGCCGCGCCTGCTCCGGCAGTTCCCACCGCATCGTCGCCCCGGGCAACACATAGCCGACAAGCCCGCCGCGCACCACGGCACCGCCCTGCTTCAGGTCCGTCAGCCGGGCATGGCCGGTGCCGGTGTTGGTGATCGCCAGCCAGGGCTTGCCGTCCACCATCTCTATCCGCGAGGTTAGCGCGGGGCGCGCCGTCGCTTGGGGGCTGCCGTAGGTAAACAGCGGAATCGAATAGCGCATCTGCACCGATAGCTGCGCGCTCACCCCGGCCTCGGCAGGCGGAGCGGGGGGTGGCAGTTCGTCGATCAGCAGGCGATAGGCATGTTCACCCGCAGCATCGGCGGTGCGGCGGATCACGCGGATCAGCTGGCGCTGGCCCGGCCCCACTTCGGCGATGGGCGGGCTGGCGACCACGGCGTCCTGCCGCTGATAATCGTCCTCACCCGCCGGTTGCCGCCAGGCGAAGGCGCGCACCTGCAAGGTCACCGGCGTCTTCCCCCGGTTCTCCAACCACAGCGCGCTGGCCTGTTCTCCGGGCGCGATACGCGGGTCGACCGGCCACAGCACCACGGAGGATTGCGCCACGGCAGGGCAAGGCATCGTCGCCATCGCCACTCCCATTCCCAGGCCCAACGCCAGCAGCATCGCACGACGGATCATGTCACGAACTCCCCTAGTCCACGGGCGCTACCAACTGAGGGTAAGGCGCAAGGTGTCGGTATATTTGCCCGCCTGCAGCGCTCCGGGCAGAGTGAGGCTGGCCTTGACCGGAATGGTCTGCTTGCTGGCCCCGGCCGCGAACGACAGCGCCAGCGCTTGCGTGGTCCACGCCGTGGTCGAGCCGTTGGCGAACAAGGCGTAGGGCACCATCGTGGCCACGCCCGCCTGCATCAGGCGGCGCTGGCCCGACGCTGCGTTGTTGCCGTTGTCAGCGCTGAGCGAGGCGGACGTGCCCGGGGTGCATTCGATCACCACGCCGCTCACGCCAGAGGCGATCAGGTTGGCCTCCACCGTTCCCGTCGCCAGGCCGGACACGGTGCCCAGGTTGATCTGTCCCCACGATCCGCCTGCCTGCGCCACGGCGCAACCGTTCACGATGGTGGCGGTGACATCGAAGGCCTTGCTGGTGGCGGCCTGGCACGTCACGGCGGCGGTGGCGACCCACACCACCACCGTGACGGCGGCCAGGTTTACGGAAAAGTGCAAGGCTGCTCTCCCGCTCCCCGGTTACCAGCTGAGGACGATCTGGACGGTATCGGTGTACTTGCCAGCCGGCAGGATGCCGCCGCTGCTGTTCGTAGCCCGCGCATAAATCGGCACGGAGATCGCGGCGGCGGAGGCGGTGCCCAGCGCGATCTGCTTGCCGATCGTGATCTCGTTGGTGCGCGCGGAATCGCTGAACAGGCGATAGGCCACCGTGGTCGAGCCGGAGAGGAGGTATCGCGATCCGGCATTGTCATGCGCGCCCGCACCCACCGTCAGCACCGGGCTAGCGCCGGGCGAGCACAGGATCGACAAGTTGCCTGCCGTGCCCACCAGCAGCGCGTCGGTAGAAGTGAAAGTGCCGGGCTGATCGGTGAACAGGATCTTGCCGGTGGAGCCGACATCGGCCTGCACCGTGGCCGCGCCGTTGACGGTGCAGGCGTTCAGCACGTTCAGTTCAAGATCGATGGTCCCGGTCGACTGCCCGGCGCGCGCCGGGGCCGAGGCGGCCATCATGGCCAGCACCGCCAGCGGCAAGGCCGCGTGACGCCTGCGGCAGATCGAAGGGATGAGCATGGGAAAGTCCTTCTGCAAGATCGCCACGAAAAGCGACCAAGCCGATTAAGGACTTCCTACAGCTCTACTTAACCATGCCCCCGATTTAGACCAAAGTATAAGAACGAAACGATTTTTGTACGCCGCCGGGTCACAGACCGCGGGCAATCGCGGCCAGCGTCAACCGCGTCGTGCGCCGCGCTTCGGCTAGCGACGTCGCTTCGCCAAGGGACAGGTCCAGCCACGCGGCGTGCGCCTGCGCGAAGCCCAGTGTGCCGCATAGCCCGGCCAGGCGATGCGCCTCCCCCTGGTCGATCCGTTCCTGCGCCAGCATACCCATCGCCGCCTCCAGCCGAACGCCCAGCCGCTCGATCATCCCGGCGATCGGGCCGGGCCCCAGGATTCCGGCGATTCGGCGAGTCGGCTCCAGCGAAACAGGCCGCCACTGCTCCAGCTCTCGCGCAGCATGGTCAGCGGGGCAGTGGATAGGGATGGCCGCGTCGACACTGCTCGATTTCGGATCAGTCTTTGCCTCCGCTTCGGTCAATAACACGATGGGAGCCGTCCTGCTGGGGCCATGGAGCGCTCGAACTGCGGTAACCAGCCTGGCAGCAGCGTCTGCCCGCGCGCACTCCTGCAGCAGCAACAGCGCTATCGGCTCCTGATCGGCCATGGTGCAACATTCCGGCGTATCCGCCGCTCGCCTGATCGCCCAACCCGTTGTTTCAAGGGCCTCCCCCCAGGCTTTGGCGGCGGTTTCGCCCAACCCCACCAACAGGGCGATGGGGGCTTCACGACTCGGTGAATCTATCGTTTTCATTTTTTCGCGAACCCAGGATCGTGAACAGGAACTGCACGCCTCTGGAAGCAATAACGGTTTACAGGCGCACGATAAAACCGAATTCGTGCGTCTATGAAGCGAGAACAGCGGCGCCGATCGGGTCAGGGTGGATGAAGGCGCAGCGCGTCCTGGTGGCGGATGACCATCCGCTGGCGCGCGAAGGAATAGTGCTGGCGCTACGCCATGCCCTGCCAGACGCCGTCATCGCTTGCGCGGGCAGCATCGCCGAGGCGGAGCGCGAGGCGGCGGAACCACCGGCTGCGATCGGCGGGGCCTTCCAGCTTGTCCTGCTGGACCTGATGCTGCCGGATGTCCGGGGCTTTTCCGGTTTTCTGCGCCTCCAGTTTCGCCTGCCCGAAGTCCCGATCGTCCTGATCACCGCGCATCATGATGCCGCCACGATCGCCTTGGCCCGCAGCATGGAGGCGGCGGGCTTCCTGCTGAAGTCCGAGCCGCTTGACGCGATCGCTCACGCTCTGCGCCGGATCGCGGCGGGGGAGCGAGTGTTCCCCGCGATCGACGCCACCGCCCGCGCCCATGCCGAGAACGCGGCGGCGCTGCATCAGCGGCTCAAGGCCCTGTCTTCCGCGCAACGCCGGGTTCTGTTCGCGCTGACGGATGGGCGCGCGAACAAGCAGATCGCCCACGATCTGGCGATCACCGAAGCCACCGTGAAAGCCCATCTCACAGCGATATTCCGCCATATCGGGGTCTCCAACCGGATGCAGGCGATGCTCCTGTTGCAGCCGCTGCTCGGCAGCGTGACGGCATGAGCGTAGCTGTCGGTTTTCGCGCACCGCGTCCGCCCTCCCTGGCGCGTTATCTGCTGCTGGGCCTCCTCATCCCGGTGGCGCTGATCGCGCTGGGTCGCTGGCTGGATGGGGAATACGACCGGATGCGGGAGACCGGCTCGCTGGTGGAACAGATCACCGTCCGCAGAGCGCACGCGCTGGATCTGCTGGCCAGCCTGCGCAAGGCAGAGACCGCGCAACGCGGCTTCATCATCACGCGCGATGCGGGCTTTCTCAAAAGCTACGATCCCTCCCGCCGCGAGATCGAGCAGGATCTGGTCGCCCTGGCGCGGTCCGGCGCGGCGCGTGATGGCCATCTCCGTCGGCTGGACAAGCTGGTTATGGCCAAGTTTTCCGAGATGGACGAGGCGATGCGCCGCCTGCGGTTGCAAGGCCAGGCGGCGGCAATCGCCCGGGTGACGGACGGTGAAGGTCAGCGCCTGATGGACCGGATCGAGGTCGAGATGCAGGCGATCATCGTCGCCGATGCGGCGCGGGTGGCGCGCGGGAACGAGGCGTTCTGGAGCCGAACCGAACGTTCGCGAAGAGTCGTGTGGCTGCTTGTCACTTTGATCGGCGGCCTGGCGCTGGCCGGCACGGTGGCGATCTGGATCGCACGGCGCGAACGGTGGCGCGTGATGGTGGCGGAAGCGGATGCCTCGGCCCGCAACCAGGCCACGCTGGACAGCACCAGTGACGCGATCGTCATCCTCAACCCCAGCGGCACCATCGAAAGCGTCAACGCCGCCGCGCGGCGGGTGTTGGGATACGAGCCGGAGGAATTGAGCCGGCGGGATATTTCTGTCGTGCTGGATATCGCGGAGGGAGACGGGTGCTTCCACAATCGCATCGGCTTGTCCGAAGGGCGGCTGCAGACGACGCTGTTTCTCGATCGCAGTGCCCGCACCAAAGACGGGCGGATGATCCCAGTGGATGTGGCGCTGGGCCTGATGGAAGTGCCGGACGGGATCCACGTCGTCGCTTCCATCCGGGACATTTCACACCGGCGTGAGATTGAGCGGATCAAGGATGATTTCATCGCCACTGTCAGCCACGAACTGCGCACGCCGCTGACTTCGGTGGTGGGTTCGCTGGGTCTGCTGCGCGGCGGGGCGGCCGGGGAGCTGCCGCAAACGGCGAACCAGCTGGTCGATATCGCGGAGAACAACGCCCGCCGACTGATCCGCCTGACCAACGACATCCTCGACCTGGAGAAGTTCGGCAGCGGCCAATTGGCGATCGACCTGGCTCCCACCGATCTGGTCGGCATCTTGCGCCAGGCCGCGATGGAAAGCGAAGTGCCGGCGCATGCCAAGGGAATTCGGCTGTCCCTCCAGATCGCGCAGGAGACTTGCGCGATCCTGGCCGACCGGCAGCGACTGCTCCAGGTGGCGGCCAATCTGCTCTCTAACGCCGTTCGTCATTCGCCCAAGGGGTCAACCGTCACGATCGGGCTGACGGTCGAGACAGGCGTGTCGACGGTTCGTATCAGCGACGAAGGACCGGGCGTGCCTGAAGCTTATCGCGCGCATATCTTCGATCGCTTCGTGCAGGCTCCGGCGGACGGGCAGGCCGGTGGCACCGGGCTCGGCCTCGCCATCGCGCGTGAGATCGTGCTGCGGCATGGCGGAGCGATCTGGGTGGAGGCCGCCCCTGGAGGCGGGGCGTGCTTCGCCTTCACGCTGGCCTGTCATGACGACGATGCGACACTCAGCGAGGCGACATCCCAGCTGGTTCGGGGTTCGCCAACGCCTCCCCTGCCGTTTTGCGAGCATTCCGCGTGCCCCACGATCCTGATGATCGACGATGACGAGGACCTGTTCAAGGTTGTCGCCGCCTCGTTGGCCGGAGAGGCGCGCGTGGTCAGGGCGAACGGGATCGCGTCCGCCCAGGCGGTGCTGGAATGGGAGGCCCCGGCGCTGGTGCTGCTGGATATCGGCTTGCCTGACGGCGCCGGAACCACCTTGCTGCCATCACTGGTCGGTCGCGATGGTCAGCCGGTGCCCACGAT
Organism: uncultured Novosphingobium sp.; assembly: GCF_964277725.1. Classification (NCBI taxonomy): domain Bacteria; kingdom Pseudomonadati; phylum Pseudomonadota; class Alphaproteobacteria; order Sphingomonadales; family Sphingomonadaceae; genus Novosphingobium; species uncultured Novosphingobium sp. The sequence goes on from NZ_CAXYKL010000006.1 coordinate 10,025, forward strand.
CATCTTTTCCGCCCAGGACAGTGGCGTGGAGATCAGCGGGCCGGTGAAGGCAGTGCTGGTAAAATCGCGCAGTTCTCTGCCGATGCTGCGCGACTGCATTCGCGAAATCCTGAGCCGAGGGGAGCCACGATGACGCATGATCTGCGCATTCTCTATGTCGATGACGATGACGATATCCGCATCGTGGCGACAATGGCGCTGCAACTGGACCCGGGGTTGGAGGTGCGCGCCGTGTCTTCAGGGCAGGCAGCGCTGGCAGCCCTGGATCAGAATGCGTGGCGACCGGACGTCATTCTGATGGATGTAATGATGCCCGGCATGACCGGCTTTGCGTTGCATGATGCGCTTCGATCGCGAGAGGGACTGGGCCAGACCACGCGAATTTTCATGACCGCCAGAGCGTCACGCGCCGGGTTCGAAGAGTACGTCGCGAATGGGGCACATGGAGTCATCTTGAAGCCGTTCGACCCGTTAACGCTGGCAAGCGAGGTGCGGGCGATCGCAAACCGCCCGCGCCTCGACTGAATTCAAACCAAGCTTATCATGGTTTCGTGGCTTGCTCCTCCGCCACCGCCCGCTGGGAGTTCGCCTGGGCGTTGTTGCCCTGGTCGGAGTTCAGCGCGCCGGTGATCCAGATGATCGTCATGGCCAGGATCGCCAAGACGATGCTGATCAGCAGAACATAGCGCACGGTGTTGTTCGTGCTCCCGGCGCGGGCTTCCGTTGCGTCGACGTGGACCTCACCATTACGGACTTCCATGACGCTTCTCCTAACCAATGTCTCGCGCCGGGTACGAAATGCCCGAACCCGGCAGCAGGAATTACTAGGAGAGCAACGCCCAAGACCGCCCGCCGTTCCGCGAGACGGTCTTAGGGGCAGGGCGATCAGTCCCGCAGCAGTTCGTTGATGCCGGTCTTCGAACGAGTCTGCGCGTCCACCGTCTTCACGATCACGGCGCAGTAGAGCGACGGCCCGGCAGTGCCATCGGCCAGAGGCTTGCCCGGCAGCGAGCCCGGCACGACCACCGAATAGGGCGGCACGCGGCCGACGTGGACCTCGCCCGTGGCGCGGTCGACGATCTTGGTCGATGCGCCGATGAACACGCCCATCGACAGTACCGCGCCTTCGCCCACGATCACGCCTTCGGCCACTTCGGAACGGGCGCCGATGAAGCAGTTATCCTCGATTACCACCGGTCCGGCCTGCAACGGCTCCAGGACGCCGCCGATGCCCGCGCCGCCCGAGATGTGGACATTGCGCCCGATCTGCGCGCACGAACCGACAGTGGCCCAAGTGTCGACCATCGTGCCTTCGCCCACATAGGCGCCGATGTTGACGAAGCTGGGCATCAGCACCACGCCCTTGCCGATGAACGCACCCCGGCGCGCAATCGCGCCCGGCACCGCGCGGAAACCGGCTTCGCGGAAGGCGTCACCATCCCAG
>NZ_CAXYKL010000007.1:0-52067 GCF_964277725.1 uncultured Novosphingobium sp.
CGTAGATGAGAGCGGCAGAGTTACCAGCTTCGCTGCATTCGAACGCCGCGTGGCCGGTCTGGGGGCTCGCTTGCTGGACCTTGGCGTCCGCATGGGCGATCGCGTGGCAATCCTGGCGCCCAATTCCTCTGAGTGGGTCGTAGCGGCGAGCGCGATTGAGTCGATCGGCGCGATGATGGTTCCGATCAATACCCGATTCAAAGGCCCTGAAATTCAGTATGCGCTGGCGCGGGCGGGTGTCGTCGTGCTGTTCACGGTCGGAGAGTTTCTGGGAACAGACTATGCCGGGATGACCATCGAAGCCGGCGGCGGCCCCGGCACTGATGGGAGGCCGATCCGTGATTTGCCGGGTCTGACCACGCTAATCCGTCTGGACGAACCCGGCTTTGCGCCAGACCAGGTGGACGATCAGGCGCGCGCTCGTTTCGAGATTGCGGCGGCGGCCGTCACGCCGGATACCACGGCCGACCTGATGTTTACCAGCGGCACCACCGGCCGGCCCAAGGGGGCGATGCACGGGCATGGCCAGGCGCTGTGGATGACCAGCCTGTTCAGCACATCCAACGACCTGGGACCGGACGATCGTACCGCCATCGTCAATCCTTTTTTCCATTCCTTCGGCTATCGCTCGGGCTGGGTCTCCGCGCTGATGGGCGGCATGACGATGTGGCCGGTTTCCACTTTTGATCCAGGCGCCTTGCTGGAACTGATCGAGCGAGAAAAGATCACCCAGCTTTCGGGTGCTCCGACGGTGTTCTACTCGCTCATGCAGCACCCGGATTTCGCAAAGCGCGACATTTCTTCGCTACGCAGCGGTCATACAGGAGGCGCCAAGACGCCGCCGGAGATCATCCGCGCGGGCTATGACAAGCTGGGTTTCGATATCTTCCTGACCAGCTATGGTCAGACGGAATCGACTGCGATGATCTCTACCAATCATCCCGGTGACCCGATCGATGCAATCCTCTATACAGTGGGTCGCCCTATCCCCCATACCGAGGTGAAGATCGTCTCGCCCGAAGGGGAAGAGATGCCGCAAGGCGAGCAGGGCGAACTGCTGGTGCGCGGTCCGAACGTGATGCAGGGCTATTTCGACGATCCGGAGCAGACCGCGAAGACGGTCGTAGATGGCTGGCTCTACACCGGCGATGTCGCTCGCATCGACGAGGATGGGCGGTTGCGCATTCTTGATCGCTTGAAGGATGTGGTGATCGTTGGCGGTTTCAACGCTTACCCCGTCGAAATTGAGATAATGCTGGGCTCACATCCCGACATTGTGGAAGCGGCAATTGTCGGTCTGCCTGATGAGCGCATGGGCGAGGTGACTGCTGCTTTCGTGATCCCGCGTTCCGGCGCGACGATCGAGCAGGCCGATCTGACTGCCTGGTGTCGTGAGCGCATGGCGAACTACAAGGTACCGCGGCACCTGTTCGTCGTGGATGACATGCCGCGTACGCCCTTGGGCAAAGTGCGCAAGTTCGAACTGCGGGAGCAGGCCTTGGCGCAGATTTCGAACCATTGATTTGCCCCCGTGCGTCGCCGCCAAAAGCGGCGTCGCCGGGGACGGCGCGGTCTCAACGTTCCGGAATGCTGAGCCATTGTCCGGTGCGAACGGATACAATCACGGCTTCGACTACCTCTTGCGCATGCGCGGCCTCTTCAAAGCTGCGCGGGGCGGCAGCGCGAGCCGCGACCGGTTCCACCATTTCGTGAAACATTCTGCCGGTCAAAACCATACGCCGCCGCTCAAGCAGAGATTGGCGGGGTTCATTCGCCAACGATTCATCGGACTGTTTTATTGACAATGCGATTGTTGCGCCGGCTCGGCATGAAGAGGGCGCGCGACATGGTCTTTCGCTTCGTCAGCCGCGATTGACAAGCCAAGTTCCGGCGATGATGGTCCCACCGAAATACGAGATTGGGAGTTTCGCTATGACATCGACCTTGGCCTACGCCGCACTTTCTCAAGGTTCCACCGTCGAACCCTTTAAAATCGAACGGCGTGAATTGCGCGACGACGATATCGCGATGGATGTGCTGTATTGCGGTGTCTGTCACTCTGATCTTCATCAGATTCGAAACGACTGGCACAACTCCGTTTATCCGGTCGTGCCGGGGCACGAAATCGTCGGGCGGGTTACCGCTGTCGGGGCTGGCGTCACCAAGCATCAGGTCGGTGATACAGTCGCGGTGGGGTGCCTGGTAGATAGCTGCCGGGTTTGCGAGCCTTGCGAAGAGGGCTTGGAACAGTTCTGCGAGAAGTATCCGACGCCAACTTACAACGGCCAGGATCGCCACGACGGCAGCATGACGTTCGGTGGCTATTCAGGCCAACTGGTGACGAGTGAGCGCTTCGTCCTGCGTGTACCGGAAGGTCTCGATCCGGAGCGTGCCGCGCCGCTGCTGTGCGCAGGCATCACCACCTGGTCCCCGTTGCGCCACTGGAAAGTCGGTCCAGGCACGAAAGTGGCGGTGATTGGTCTGGGTGGCCTGGGGCACATGGGTGTAAAGCTGGCCGTCGGACTGGGTGCGGAAGTCACGGTGATCACCACGTCGCCTGGCAAGAGCGAAGATGCCCGCGCGCTGGGTGCGATCGATGTGCTGATCTCTAAGGATGAGGACGCCATGAAGGCGGCGGGTAGCCGCTTCGATTTCATCCTCGATACCATCCCGGTTCCACATGACATCGCGCCCTATCTGTCACTAGCCAAGCGGGACGGTTCAGTGGTCATCGTCGGTGTGATCGACATGGTGCCCACCTTCCATTCCGGCGTTCTGCTGATGGGGCGGCGCGCCTTGTCCGCCTCGATGATCGGCGGCATCCCTGAAACGCAGGAGCTGCTAGACTTCTGTGCCGAGCATAACATCCTGCCTGACTGCGAGACGATCTCGATGGCAGAGATCAATCATGCGTATGAACGGATGGACCGGTCCGATGTGAAGTATCGCTTCGTCATCGACATGAGCACGCTGGGCAAGGATTGACATAGGCCGGCCAGCGTCTTTTTGGCTTCCACCGAACGGCTGCCGCCCCATCGCTGTCGTGATTTTCCACGTCATGCGGTGGCGGTGGCCGATTGGGGAGACTAGGCCTCTTTCTTGCAATGCAGGAGGTTGAGCATGGGTGATTACGTTCGTCTGGAGAAGCGCGACAATATCGCCATTCTGACGCTGAACCGGCCGGACAAGTTGAACGCGATCGGCGAACCGCAAGATTGCGCCGACTTGATCGAAGCCGTTCGCGCCATCAGTGATGATCGCGATATCAGCGCCGCGATTTTGACCGGAGAGGGGCGGGCGTTCAGCGCCGGTGGCAACTTACGGGGCATGAAGGATCGCAACGGCATCGGCCCGCTGGAGCATCCCGCCTCCACGCGTACGAACTATCGCAACGGCGTTCAGGCCATACCGCGCGCGTTCCGCTCGCTAGAGGTCCCTATCATCGCCGCCATCAACGGCCACGCTATCGGAGTGGGCTGCGATATCGCATGCCTGTGCGACATCCGCATCGCGGCTGAAAATGCGAAATTCGCCGCAAGCTTCATCAAGATGGGCCTGGTTCCCGGTGACGGTGGCGCCTGGCTGCTGCAGCGAGTGATCGGCTATTCGCGCGCCGCGGAAATGCTGTTGACGGGGGATGCGATCACCGCTGCCGAAGCGCTGGCTATCGGCCTGGTATCACGCGTGGTTCCCGCCGAGACTTTGCTGGATGAAGCTCTTGCCCTGGCCGGCCGCATCGTTGTCAACCCGGCACGGTCGCTGCGCATGGCCAAGCGCCTGATGCTGACCGCGCAGACGAGCGATCTCGATACGATCCTCGAAATGTCGGCCGCGATGCAGGCGATCGCGCATGAGACAGCGGATCACGCCGAAGCGGTTGACGCATTTCTGGAAAAGCGCTCGCCCGTCTTCACCGGCAAGTAGTCAGACGATGGGGCGGCTGATCACGCCGCTCCACCGATGCGGCCCCAAAAGGCCTGGGCATCGGCGTCCAGCATATCCGCCCCGTAGGTGATCAGGTCATCCTCGACCCGGTACAGCATTGACCATTCATAGCTCAATCGTTCGCCCGTCGCCTTGCTTTCCCGAAAGGCACGGGCATGAACGAAGCCGCATTGCTCATCGATGCCGCTGATCGTCAGGATCTGGTCGCTGCGGGCAGACAGAGTGGCCGCGCACCGCGCGCTGAAATCCAGCATGGCTTGTCTGCCCACCAGCATCTCTTTCGTTCCGGTAGGACCGAAAAGGTGATGAACGCAGTCCGGGTGGAAGAAGCTGGCAGCATCGTCGTCGGCGGCCAGGAACAGATCCTGCCCGTCAGCATCGGCATCACCCCAGTGGAACATCCGCCGGAGCAATCGCTCCGCGGCGTTGAGGCCGCGCCCTGACATCAATCAAATACGTCTGCCTTGCGGCCACCCTCGGTAACGTCGAAGATTTCGTCATAGACGGTGTGCGGTTCGGTAAAGCCGGTGGGGGATTCGATCTGCGCGAAGTTTGCCGCCACATCTTCTACCGTCGCCGGCGTGTTGCCACGCGGTGTGTGCCAGCCTTCACCGGCGCAGATCCGCACGCGGGCATAGCGGCCCCCATTCGAAGAGTAGATCCCGTGGCTGGCCTTGCAATCCTCGCTGACCAGATAGAGCGCCAGCGGCGTGTTGAATTCTGGTACGGTGCGCGGCCCGACGACTTCGAATTCGCAGCGCCGTAGGGATGCGGCGAAAGCCGGAATTTCCATGTAGCCCATATCCATCTCGTCAGCGAGCCGTGAGACGGCGGTGGGCAGCAGCAGATTTGACTGGATGCCGTATGCCGAGCCTTCCAGCGCGACGACATGGCTCAGGCCCATGAGCCCGCCTTTGCCGGCCGCATAATTGGCCTGCCAGGCATGGCCGAACATGGCTGAAGCCGATCCGGTGAACAGCATCCGCCCGTAATTGCGCGATCGCATCGCCTTGTAAGCGGGTTGGCCAACGTAGAACGCGGCTTTCAGGTGAACGTCCAGGATCGGGTCGATTTGTTGGTCGGTCAGGTCCTCAAAGCGCGAGTTGCGCAGGAAACCTGCGTTGCTGATCAGGATGTCCACCTGGCCAAACGCATCGATCGCTTTCTGCACGATCGCGGCGCCACCGTCGCGGATCGCCACACTGTCATGGCTTGCTACCGCTTCGCCGCCGGCGGAGCGGATCTCGTCCACGACCGCATCGGCAGCCGTGGCGGACTCGCCCACGCCAGTGCTGGAGCCACCCAGATCGTTGACGACCACCTTGGCACCGCGACGCGCCAATTCGATGGCGTATGTCCGGCCAAGGCCATTGCCCGCGCCGGTGACAATCGCGACGCGGTTGTCGAAGCGAATTTCGGTCATGCTTGTGGTTCCTTGTTAGGAGATCGCGACGGAAGAGAGGGCAGCACGCTGCTCGGCGGTCAGTTCCACCGGGCGGCGGGTCTGGCGATCGACATAGACGTGGACAAAATGGCCGGTGGCCGCCGGGGCATCCTCGTCCGGCGTGAACAGCCCGATCTCGTACCGCACGCTCTTGCCGCCAACCCGTCCGGCGCGCAGGCGCGCGTCCACGATCTGGGGGAAATCGATACTGCGGTGAAACTCGCAGGCGCTGGAAACGCAAAGGCCGATGGATGGGGACGTTCCCATCGCGATGACGCCAGCCTGCAGGATGTAGACCGTCACCACCTGATCCATCATCGCATAGTAGATGGCGTTGTTAACATGGCCATATGCATCACAGTCCATCCACCGCGTTGGGATGTCCAACTGCCAGCGGTAGTCTTCGCGAGTGGGTCGATCGGTCACGCGGCCTCCCGGGTTCGTTGTGGTGGAGCGCTTCGCACCAGGCGCTCAGGCAGACGATGCGACCAGGCAGACAATGCCCTTCGCGCCCATCCCACACCGATATCCAAGCGATCTCTCCCGTTGTGACCGAACATTGGCCAACCGGGCATCGGGAGCAAGGGTGCGGAAGGCATATCGTCAGCACGATGGGCGCCGCCCCCGATGGAGCGACGCCCCCTGCCTTATCAGAGAACTTCGAAAAGTCCGGCCGCGCCCATGCCGCCAGCGGCGCACATGGTAACGACGGCGTATTTCTCACCGCGGCGCTTCGCTTCGATCAACGCATGGCCAACCATGCGTGACCCGGACATGCCGAACGGGTGCCCGATCGAAATCGCGCCGCCATCCACGTTCAGCCGAGCCGGATCGACCCCCAACTCGTCACGGCAGTAGATGACCTGCACGGCGAACGCCTCATTCATCTCCCAAAGTCCGATGTCATCGACCGTCAGGCCGGCGCGCTGCAGCAGCTTGGGAACCGCGAAGACCGGTCCGATGCCCATCTCGTCAGGTCCGCATCCTGCTACGGCGAAGCCGCGAAAGATACCGAGCGGAGCAAGCCCGCGACGGGATGCCTCCCCATCGCTCATCACGACGCACACGCTGGCACCATCGGACAGCTGGCTGGCATTGCCGGCGGTGACCGTGCCGCCTTCCATCACCGGCTTGAGCGAGGACAAGCCTTCCAGCGTGGTGGAGGGACGATTGCCCTCGTCCTTTGCGATCGTGACTTCTTCCTCGCCGGTTACCGCGCCGGCCTTGTCCTTGGCCAGCTTGGTCACGGTAAAGGACGCGATCTCCGCGTCGAAACGACCGGCATCCTGCGCGGCGGCGGTGCGCTGCTGGCTGAGCAGAGAGTACTCGTCCTGTGCCTCGCGGCCGATCCCATAGCGCTTCGCCACGGTTTCGGCGGTCTGGATCATGGAGTCGTAAGTGCCCGCGACATGATCGACGAGCCACGGATTTTCCAGGCGATCCGCACGGGTGTTGGGCAGAGCCAGCGAGCAGCTATCCAGACCACCGGCGATGTAGATGTCGCCCTCGCCAAGCCGCACGCTGTTGGCGGCGATCGCAATGGTATTGAGGCCCGAGGCACACTTGCGGTCCAGCGAGACGCCCGCGACGGACACGGGGAGCCCGGCCCGCAATGCCGCCATGCGGCCGATGTTGCCGCCCTGCGGGCCTTCCAGGCGGGCGGCACCCAGCAATACGTCGTCGACTTCGGCGCCCTCCAGCCCGGCGCGGCGAGCGGCCTCACGGATGACGAGCGAACCGAGTTCGGCACCATCCAGATTGTTGAATGCACCTCGCCCTGCCTTGCCGATGGCGGTGCGGGCAGTGGCGACGATAACGGCATCAGACATGCAGAAAACCTTCTGGAAGGGTTAGCCGGTGAGGGCGGTGAGATCAGGCCAGAACCGCGCGGCGCCGGCCTCGATGATGGGGGCGCCAAGCTGCTGCGACCAGAAGCGATCTCCACCAAATTCGGAGCGCCAGGCCCAGAGGCGGCGGGTAAGCGGGTGCAACTGGTATTCCTCGGTGAAGCCGATCGCGCCATGCACCTGATGTGCCAGCGCGGTACCCGTGCCGACAGCGCGATTGGCGCGCAGTTTCGCCGCCGCGATCTCGAATGGAGCATGGCCGCGTGCCATCGCCTGAGCCGCGCCCATGGCGGCGCAGTTGGTGGCGGCCGCCTCACAGGCGAACGTCGCGAGTGCCTGCTGCACCGCCTGGAACTTGGCGAGGGGGCGGCCAAACTGCTTACGCTCGTTAACGTAGCCGACCGACAGCGCCAACGCCGAATCCAACGCGCCGGCGATTTGCGCCAGGCGCGCCAGAGCCATCAGCGCGAAGGGATCGGCAGGTGATCGCTGAACCTTAGCATCCTGAAACACCACACTGTCACGCGGTTCGCCCGCGATATTAGTGCCAGCGGTGATCTGTCCATCGGCCGCATCAATGATCATGGCGCCGCCATCCGGGGCGGGCGCGACGATATAGGCTGCTTCATGGCCCCACGGCACGCCGCGCAGGGTACCGCTAAAGCGGTCACCGGTGATGCGTCCTTCCGTCGCGGCGGCGACGGTTCCGCGCTTTCCGGCCTTGCCCGCGATCGCTGCGGCCACGGCGGCCTCGGCTACGGGAAGGGCGAGGGCATGGTAGCCTGCCAGGCGGAAGACGGTGAGGGCATCTTCCCAGGTTCCGCCGAAGCCGCCCTGGTCTTCGGACAGCAGAAGTCCTTCGAGGGAGACCTCAGCGATCGCGCTCCAGCTGCTTTCCATGGTGGCGGCAGAGCCCAGCTCGGCAAAGAGGCCGTTTGCCAGGTCTTCCAGCATTTGCTGTTGTTCGTTCATCGCAGTCCGAGCCCCCGCGCAATGATGCCTTTCAAGATCTCGCGCGTGCCGCCACGCAGCGAGAAAGAAGGCGAGAGTTGCAGCAGATGCCCCAGCACCAGGCCCAAAGGTTCTGGCCCCGCAGGGTCCACTTCCACTGCGGCCTGGACGAGTTCGGGCATCGCCTGCTCGAACGTGTTGCCCAAGTCCTTCACCATGGTGGCTTCCAGCGCCGGATCTTCTCCCCGCGCGATCTTGTTGGCCACGGAGGCAGACATCAGACGCAGTGTCCACGTTTCCGCCGCCAGGCGCGCGACCAGTGCGGTCAAGGTATCAGACGGGTGCGTACGGGCATAATCGATCAATTGCAGAAACAGCGCGGTGGAGGACAAATACCGCTCCGGCCCGGACCGCTCTAGCGATAATTCTGCGGTGACCTGGCGCCATCCGTCACCCTCTACGCCGATCAGCGCGGTCCCGGGCAGGCGCACGGATTCAAAGAAGACTTCGTTGAAGTCATGTCCGCCGGTCAGATCTATGATCGGCCGGATCGTGACACCGGGAGCGTCCATGGGGATTAGGAACTGGCTGAGCCCGGCGTTGCGCTCCGAACCCGGCTCCGATCGCACCAGGGCGATCATCACGTGGGCGTGATGGGCATTTGTGGTCCAGACCTTCTGGCCTTCAATGATCCAGTCATCGCCATCACGCCGCGCGGTCGTGCGCACAGAGGCCAGGTCTGATCCGGCATTGGGCTCTGACAAGCCGATGCAGGCGTAGATCTTGCCCTCGGCCATGCCGGGCACCCAGCGCCGCTTCTCTTCCTCGTGCCCATAGCGCAGCAGCAGCGCGCCGGTTTGACGATCGGAAATCCAGTGCGCACCGACGGGAGCGCCTGCCGCCAGCAGTTCCTCCAGCACGACATAGCGTTCCAGCGGAGAACGATCATGCCCGCCGTATTCCTTGGGCCATGTCATGCCGATTAGACCGGCGGCACCCAGGGCATGGCTGAAGGCGACGTTCGGTACGGCCCAGCTGTTGGCCAAAGCACGCGGATCGGAGCCATCGACATGTTCAGCGATGAGCGCACGCACCTGCTCTCGCAAGGCGGGTGCGGTTTCGGGCCATCGCAGCGGTTCGGCGACAAAGGTTTGCAGTGGAGCCCCCTGGGCGTGAAAACAGTGGCGCTTATCTGGGGCAAACTTCCGGCGCTTCCAAGGCCGTGCGGTTTTATCGCAGGTGTGATGCGGCCAATAACCGCCGGTTGCGCGCAGAGTTCGTGCCGGCTCGGACACCGTCGTCCCGCCGGTGATGCCAAAGCTGACGCGTCGCGGGTCATATGGGGAGTGTGGTTGCGCGAGGGGATATATCGACCTGACGATAAGCGACGCCGAAGGCTGGCAGCGGCGCTCCCCCGCGATTACCGTCCATAGTTGATCGCCATAGTGGCACATAAGCGGGGACAATAATGCCGGGCGCACTGGACGGACTGCGGGTTCTGGATCTCAGCCGAATTCTGGCGGGGCCCCTGGTGGGCCAGATGCTGGGCGACCTGGGGGCCGAAGTCATCAAGGTCGAACGGCCTGTAAAAGGTGACGATGCACGCGAGATGGGGCCGCCGTTCCTGAGGGATCTGCAGGGAAACCCCACGAACGTTGCGGGCTTTTTCTTGTCTTGCAATCGCAACAAGGAATCCGTGGCGATCGATATCGGCCAGCCCGCCGGGCAGGATCTTATCCGCGAGCTGGTGATGCATTGCGACGTTCTGGTTGAGAACTTCAAGGTGGGCACGCTGGAGCGCTACGGGCTGGATGCCGAAACGCTGACCGCGCTCAACCCGAACCTTGTCTATTGTTCGATCACGGGCTTTGGCCAGACTGGGCCAATTGCCAAGAAGCCGGGCTATGACGGCATTTTCCAGGCGATGAGCGGGATGATGAGCGTTTCGGGCCACCCCGACGACGTGCCTGGTGGCGGGCCGATGAAAGTCGGTATCTCGATGGTCGACATCATTACTGCCTACAATTCCGTCATCGCCATCCTGGCCGCTTTGCGTCATCGCGATGCCGGCGGTGGCGGGCAAGCGATCGACATGTCGCTGCTGGATTGTGGGTTCGCCGCGCTGTCGCACTTTGCCCAGAACTACCTGATCACCGAGGAAATGCCCGAGCGGCGCGGTAACGGTGGCTATGGTGGCATCCCCAGCCAGGCATTCCAGTGCTCGGATCGCCCGATCTTCGTCGTGGTGGGCAACAACGCCCAATACGAGCGATTTTGCGAGGCGATAGAGCGACCGGACCTGTTCACCGATCCGCGCTTCTGCACCGGGCCCTTGCGCATCCAGAACCGCAAGGAAATCCTGCCGCTGCTGGACGCAGTGTTCCTCACCAAGCCGGCCGCGCATTGGGTGGCGGCGATCGACGCCGTAGGCGTACCCGTCAGCTATGTGAACGATATCCGTCAGGCTTTGGCAGAACCCCAGATCGTGGCGCGCCAAATGCTGCGCCACGTCCCCCATCCCGAAGCGGGCACTCTGCCGATTATCGCCAACCCGCTCCGCCTCTCGAAGACGCCGATCGAGAATTACAAGGCGCCGCCAGCGCTGGGTGTTGACAGCGATGCCGTTTTGAACCGTGTCTTGGGAATGGATGAGGTGGCGATCAACGATCTTCGTAGCCGGGGGATCGTAGGCTGACTGGACGCCTTGGTGGCCTTACCCGAGCAGGTCCAGGGCTATGCGATTGAAGGCTTCGGCATTCTCGAACATGCACCAGTGCCCAGCATCTGGCACGATCCTGAACTGCATATCCGGGCATAATACCCGCAGCGCGGCTTCTTGTTTGGCTGGGTCGGGATGGGCATTGTCCAAGGCGCCCCAGATGGCGTCCACCGGCGCATTGACGTTCACCAGCGCGCGTATCAGGTGATCCGGCAAAACGAGCGGGCGTGGATTTGAACGTGTTGAGAGCATTCCCTGCCGATAGATCGCGGTGGCCAGTTCATCTGCCCTGGCGGGGTCGTGCAGCATGATGGTGAGCATATTGGCACGAACGGCCTGGTCCCAGGCCGCGCCTTCCAGGTCTCGCAATCTTTGCAGATTGATATTTCCCAGCGGCGTATTCAGCCCGCCCGGATCGACGAGGATGATGCGTCGTGCCCGCGCCGGGTGGCGGCTTGCCAAGTGGGCGGCAAGGATGCCGCCGAAGGAAAAGCCGATGATGTCGATCGGCAAGTTCCCGATAAGGCGTTCGATGCCGTCGGCGATCGGGTCGACAAAAGCGGCGTGATCGTCGCCTGCTGGAAGAGCGGAATCACCCGCGCCCGGCACATCGGGGACCCATAGGGTGTGACTTGCGCCCAGTGCCTCGATGTTGCGGAACCAGTGCGCCCAGGAGCCTTGGGCGCCGTGGATCAGCAAAAGCGGCGGGCCTGATCCCCAGACGCGCCAGACCATCTCACCATCCCCGCATGGCGTCCGGAATGTCCGCGCCGTGGCAGCCATCGCGGCCAAGTTGGCTTCGGCATGAGCGATGTCGGATGGGGCAGGTGGGTGCGAAATAACGGACTGGCTTGGCATTATGGTTGTCTGTCCTCAATCTATTCCCGCAGGCGCGTTTGCGGGCCGCGACAGGCTCGTCACCTATAGCAAGGAGCGCCCGCCAGGTATTCACTTCGCGTGTCGAACGCGTTGCTTTCACGGTTTCCTAGCCGCTCTAACGTTGAGTGCAAAAGTAGCGATGTGATATCCGCTGTGCGGGTTGCCAACGGATATCTGCGCAGGCAACGCCTCTCGTCATAGCCAATCTGGAGGGGATCACGATGACCATCGCCGAGCGAACCCGAAGCGAGCCTGATCTCTCCCCGCTGTTCGAGCCACTGACCATCAGGGGCGTGACGGTTCCCAATCGCCTGGCCATGGCGCCGATGACGCGCAGTTTCTGTCCCGATAATCTGCCCGGCGATGATGTCGTTGGCTATTATCAACGCCGGGCGGAGGGTGAAACCGGCCTCGTCGTGACCGAGGCGATTGGAACCGATCATCCCGCTGCGGTGGGTGACACCGGGCTTGGCGAAGCTAATCTGCCGTTGTTTCGTGGCCAAGACACGATCGACGCCTGGGCGCGCGTGGTGAAGGCGGTGCACCCCACTGGCGCGAAGATCATCCCGCAGCTTTGGCATCAGGGACCGATGCGCATGCCCAATGCGGATGCACCCGCTTTTTCGCCTTCGGGCTTGTATGGCGATCCCGAAAAGGCCGCCGACTATTATGTAGAGAAAGCCAAGATCATGGCTGCGGCCGATATGCCGCTGCCTACCGACGAAGAGATCGCTGATGTCGTCGATGGCTTTGGCCGGGCCGCGGCGCAAGCGATGGCCGCCGGGTTCGATGGTCTCGCTCTCCATGGCGCGCACGGTTACCTGATCGACAGTTTCCTGTGGAGAGAAACGAACCGGCGCGCCGATCGCTGGGGCGGCGATGCGGTTGCCCGCACCACCTTCGCGGTAGAAGTGGTCAAGGCCTGCCGCCGTGCGATCGGCGAGGACAAGCCGCTGCTGTTCCGTTTCTCGCAATGGAAGCAACAGGATTTCCGTGCCCGCCTAGCCGATACGCCCCACGCGCTCGAAGCGATCCTGGGCCCACTTTCGGATGCCGGCGTGGACCTTTTCGATGCCAGCGTGCGCTATTTCAACACGCCCGCCTTTCCCGATGTATCCAATCTCTCCCTGGCCGGTTGGGCCAAGAAGCTGACAGGCAAGTTGAGCGGCGCGGTTGGTGGAATCGGTTTCAGCAAGGGTATGTACGATACCATGTCGTCCAGCAGTGGCGGGGCCAACAACATGCCGATACTGCTTCAGCGCTTTGCAGCAGGCGAATTCGATCTGGTATCGATAGGTCGTGCGTTGCTGCATGATCCTCACTGGATCCGCAAGGCGCGGCGGGGTGAGAATTTGCCGGCGTTCGATCCGGAATCGCTGACGCGGCTGACGTGATCGATGGGCGCTTCAACTATCGGCGCGCGAAGGGTGTCCCGGCTCGTCGCCGATTGCCTTCCCCACACTAAAAGTGCAGTGCCTTCCTATGCTTAGTCCTGGCTAGGCGGCAAACGACAGGTCTAAGAATGGCTACTATCGTCTTTATCGAACCGGGCGGTGAACGGCGCATGGTAGAGGCGCGTGAGGGCGAATCCCTGATGCGGTCGGCTACCCAGGCGGGGATCGAAGGCATTATCGCGGAGTGCGGTGGTGCGATGACATGTCTGACCTGTCATTGTTACATCGACCCTGCGCGCTACGATAGCCTCCCACCACCCACCGAAGAAGAGCGGTTGCTACTGGATGAGGTGCTTGAGTCTCGGCCCAATAGCCGCTTGTCGTGCCAGGTAGTGGTTCAGGGCGCGATGGATGGGCTGGAGGTCACGTTGCCCGCGTGGCAGGGCTGAGCCGGGACGTTCGGTGCTCGGCCTTATTTCCGGGAATAGCAAACGCCAGGCAGCAGGCCGACCTATCCATTTGGGGATCGCCATAATGGCCGTCCTTGCCCACCCGAGGACCAGGCGCCAGCGATCGCGGCCAAAGCTTGACCGATCGATCCACGCGCTCTGAACTCTAAGAGCGAGATGAAAGCGATTGTCCGAAGTGGAATCGGCAGGCTCTGATGTCGGCTTTATCGGCCTGGGCAACATGGGACGCCATATGGCGCGGCGGTTGGTGGAGAGTGGTCGACGTCTGATCGTTTTCGATATCAATCCGTCAGCTTGTGAGGAAGCGCGTGCGCTGAACATGGTTGTCGCGCCGTCGCCCCGCGCTGTCGCCGATGCAGCCGATGTGGTGCTGACCAGCTTGCCGACGCCCGCCGTGGTGCAGGAGGTGTTAGTCGGGAAAGACGGGATTATCGAGGGCAGCGTGGTCGAGACCGTGATCGACCTTTCCACCATCGGTCCGCAACTGGCAGGCCGAAATGCGGTCGCGCTCAAAGATCGAGGGATCTCCCTGGTCGATGCGCCGGTCAGCGGCGGTACCACGGGGGCCGCGGCTGGAACATTGGCAATCATGCTGTCCGGCCCGGCAGGGTCTGTAGAACGCGCGATGCCGCTGCTGAACGTGCTGGGCCGGATGATCATCCCCGTCGGGGACGAGCCGGGCCAGGCGCAGACCGTCAAGCTGATCAACAATATGCTGTTCAGCGCGCATCTGATCGCCGCCTTGGAAGGAATGGCTATGGGAGTACGATGCGGCGTCGATCCGCAACGGTTGCTTGATGTCATCAATGCCTCATCGGGACGAAGCTTCATCACCGAGACGCGGATCGGGCCCAATGTCTTGCATCGGGACGATCAGGTGCGTTTCGCCACCGGATTGCTGCACAAGGACGTGGCGCTAGGTGTCAGGGAAGCGGATGCCGCAGGCGCGCACCTGCAACTGTTCCACGCCAGCCAGGCTTTTCTAGGAAAAGCGGTCGAGGAGGGCTTTGGCGAGCGGGATTATGCCGCGCTTATTGAGATTTTCGAGCAGCTTAACGGCGTGGCGGTGCGAGTCGACACGAAGGAGATGACACAATGACGAATTTGAAAGAGCGGGGACGCGAGATCATGGCCGAGGTGATTGGCCAGGATTACTTCGACAAGCGTGAGGCCAGCACCAACAGCTTCAATGCCGACGCGCGTCGCCTGTCGGAAGAGTATTGTTTCGGCACCATCTGGGATCGGCTTGGCCTGCCGCGCAAAACGCGCTCCATGCTGTGCCTAGCCACTCTGACCGCGCTCAATCGTGGCACCGAGTTGCGCGCCCACGTGAACGGCGCGCTCAACAATGGCTGTACGGTGGAGGAGATCAAGGAGGTCCTCCTCCAGCAGATTATCTATTGCGGCCTACCCGCAGGCCTGGAAAGCATCCGCATCGCCGAGGAGGTCTTCACGGCGCGCGGCCTGGATTACAAATAAGGGATACACGCGATCACCGCGCGGCGTTTTGCTGCCTAGATTGCTTGCGAAGACGATGCCGACCGGCCTGTTTAGCCTGAGCATTCAGTTCGCCATCAGCAGAATTTCAGGCGGCGGTTGCTCCCAATATCGCAGCTGCAGGCTGAATCAACGCACGTATATCCTTCAATTGACGCGCCGCGTCGGTCAGCGCTTCAGGCGGCCATTGCGATCGCAAACCACCACAGCTGAGCGTCCAATATCGTCCCCTCGACGTATCACCCTCGATCAAGGGCACGGAAACGGCGGCATATTGGCCGCGCATCATGACCAGTGAGACATAGCCGTCCGCCTCGAACTGAGCGCGGGCGGTTTCGATACGATCACGGCGTCGTGGCCAGGCTTCCGGGTCCTGAGCGGCGATCGACGCCAAAACCTTTTCTCGCTCGAATTCTGGCATTACGGCCAGGATGGCAAGGCCAGAGGGGATGGATGTCATCGGCGCCCGCCATCCGACCGGCCGATTGGCGACGACGAAATCTCCATCGACCTGATCGACCGATACGATTTCAAGCCCGGTGCTCAAGCCCAGTGTAATTGTCGCCCCCAGCCGCGCCGCGACTTGCGCCATGTAGGGGCGAGCGATCGCAGGCAGATCCTGCCCTTGAATAGCGGCATAGCCAAGTGTCAGCGCCGGAGCGCCTACACGCAAGGCGGACCCTGTGGGAGCTTTGACCAGAAAGCCGCAATCGATCAACGTGCCACAAAGCCGCCAGGCGGTAGGCTGAGACAGGCCGGTCCGGCGAGCGATTTCTGAAACTGTCAGTTCGGCGCCAGGCCGGTCGAAGCACTGCAGAACGCGCAGGCCCCTAACCAGCGCGACGACGCTGGTTTTTCTTGTTTCGTCTCCAGCCGGTCGTGACACTGCCTACTCCATATTACCAGGTGAATTATATATTCACCTGGTAAATAAGCAAGTCCATGCGGAGGCAGTTTCTTTTACAAGCCGGCACGCCCCCATCACCCGCTCGATCAGCTGGCGATAAATCCAATTGGGCTGGAAGGTAGGTCGACAGCGTTCCCTATCGCCCTTTGAACACAGGTGCACGCTTTTCCCGGAACGCGGCGATACCTTCGGCATGATCAGCGGTCATGCTGAGCATGGGTTGTTGTTGTCGCTCAAGAGCCAGCGCATCGGCAAGAGTGCCGCCATTCTCGACGAAGGCAGCCTTCATGGCCGTGATGGAAAGGGGCGCGACGGAGCGATACTCCGCCGCTTTGGCCAGCGCTGCGTCCAGCGCTGTGCCCGCAGGAACGATCCTGTCGACCAGACCGATCGACAGCGCTTCCTCTGCTTTTACCGGACGACCGGTGAACATCAGATCGCGGGCCAGCGAACGACCAATGCGTTGCGGCAACGACCAGATCAGGCCACAGTCAGCGGTAAGGCCGATCTTGCCGAAAGCCGCGCCGAACCGCACGCTGTCGCCGCCGATCAGATAGTCGCTTGCGGCTGCGATCGAAAGTCCTGCACCAAACGCGGCACCCTCGATAGCGGCGATCACCGGCTTGGGACCACCGGCGATCAGTTCCATCAGGCGGTGCAGCGGCATCAGGCGACGGCGGGAACGCGCCGGGTCAGGGCCGCCGGGCAAGCCGAGTTGGCGTATGTCTGCGCCAGCGGTGAAATTACCCCCCGCGCCGGTCAGGATGATGGTGCGCACCGCCTCGTCCGCAAGCGCCGCCTCGAACTCGAAAAGCAATCCCGCGCGCATATCATCCGACAAGGGATTGAGACGCGCCGGATCATCGAGTGTGATGATCGCCACATCTTCTCGGGTTTCACGAAGAACAGGAAAGGTCATGCGTCACCATAGAGCCGGCGCAGCGCCAACTTATCTGTCTTGCCAGTGCCTTGGCGGGGCATATCTTCAACGAAGAATACCGTTTTGGGGCATTTGAAGCCGGCGATCTGGGTACGGGCGAAGGCGATCAGGTCTTCGGCCGACAGCGTTTCACCCGGGTGCAGAATGATCACCGCGCATACCGACTCACCCCATTTGGGGTCCGGCTTGCCAATCACAGCGGATTCGCGGACTGCCGGGTGACGATCCAGTGCTTCCTCGACTTCTCGCGAGTAGACGTTTTCGCCGCCGGTGATCAGCATGTCCTTCTTGCGATCGACCAGGAAGATATAGCCCTGATCGTCCGCGTAGCCGAGATCGCCAGTGCGGAATGCCCCGCCGTGCATGGCTGCGAGTGTAGCGTTATCGTTGTTCCAGTAACCTAGGAAGATGTGGGGATTGTAGATGCAGATCTCCCCTACCACACCCACGGGACAAGGATTGCCGTCATCGTCCAGGATCGCGCCGTCGACCTCGGCCTCGAAATGGCCAACGGAGGCCAAGCGCCGCGTCACTACTTCCGGACCGTCAAGCCGCACTTCGTGACGGGGCAGACGCGCTACCCCGCCTGCTTCCGTGGACCCATAGGCCAGATAGAATACCGGACCAAACCGTTCCAGTCCGCGCCGCAACAACTCGGTCGGGATAGTGGTCGACGCCAGCATGATCAATTCCAGCGTGGAAAGATCGTACTCGTCGATATTGGGATGGTCGAGCAGCGCGATCAGCATCGCGGGGACCATGAAACTGGCGTTGATCCCCTCTTGCTGAACGGTTTCCAGAAACGCGGTGGGATCGAAAGACTTGAGTAAAACGGTCTTTCCGCCGACCCAGTAGGCGCCCAGCGACGGGCCACGCCCTCCGACATGGAAGGCTGGCGAAATCTGGAGCAGGGAAAGAGCGGGGTGGTTCGCAGTGGAGCGGGCACTTAGAACCTGCCCGCGGTGATTCATCGGTACGCCCTTGGGCCGCCCGGTCGTTCCGCTCGTGTAAAACAGATAGACCAGATCGTCGGGTTCCGATCGGAACGATGGGCCATCCGCGCTTCCATCGGCAATGACCTGCTCGTAGTCGAGCGCCCAGTCAGGGGTATCGCCGCCCACGCATACATAGAGCCGCACGCCATCGAGGCTGGCGCGGAGGCCATCTACCATCGGGGTATACTCTTTCTCGAAGAAGAGTACCGAGGTGCCGGAATCATTGACCAGGTGCGCAATCTCGGGCGCCGCGGCCCGGAAGCTGATCGGCGTCGCGATGAAACCGGCGATTTCCGCAGCCGCAAAAAACTCAAAATATTCGATGCTATTCATCGACAACATGCCGATCCGGTCTTGCTTGATTGCGCCCAGCTTTTCCAGCGAGGCGGCCAGACGCGATCCACGGTCATAAAGGGCGCCATACGACAAGCGTCGATCCGCCATGACGAATGCATCGCGATTGGGCCACCAAACGGCGTTGCGCCGCAGAATATGCCCCAGAGTGTCCATGCCGTAGTTGCGATAAGTCAAAGCCGGAACGTCGGTTACGTTGCTCATGCGGTAAAATCCGTGCTGCGCGTCGCCTTTTCCCAGGCCGCGATGTCTTTGTTCACGCTGTCAAACTTACGATGGACCCAGGCCCACGCATCATTTCCCAAAAGCAGGCGCAGCGGCGGCTCGGGACTGTCTATTACAGTCAGGATCGCTTCTGTCGCCTTGGCCGGGTCTCCCGGTTCGCTGCCGCCATAACTGCTCATCCCCTGGCGGGCCATTCCCGCCGGCGTATCCTCGTAAACGGCCAGAGGGGCGCGTGCGATATGCTGCGACCCGCTTGCGAAATTGGTCCGGAAGGCTCCCGGCTCGATCAGGGTGACCTTGATCCCGAATGCGCCCAGTTCCTGCGCCAGGGATTCCGACAAGCCCTCCACCGCATGCTTTGCCGCGCAATAGATGCTCATGCCGGGGATGCCGACCAGCCCGGCCATGGATGACAGGTTGACGATATGGCCGTGGCTTGCACGAAGTGCAGGGATGGCTGCGCGCGTGGTATAGATAGTGCCGTGCAGATTAGTGGCTATCGCGCGGTCGATCTCGTCATCGGCCAGTTCTTCCAATGCGCCGGCAATACCGTATCCGGCATTGTTGACCAACACGTCGAGCTTGCCCAACTTGCCGATAGCTTCATCGACGGCCGGACCAACGCGCTCGCGATCGGTTACATCAAGCAGGACACCGTGCGCACGCCCGGGGGCCAGAGCCTCGAAAGCGGCGATCTGGTCTGCGTTTCGCAGAGTGCCTGCAACGCTATCGCCCCGTTCAAGCGCAGCCTCGGCCAACAATCTGCCAAACCCGCCCGAGACCCCGGTAATCAGCCAACATCGCGCCATCTGTTCCTCAACCTTGCTTTCGGTCCGCGCTCTGGTCGCTGGATTTTCTAATCGATGGACAGGATCGCCGGTCCAGCGACGCTCCTGTACCGGAAACGATGCCTTTTATCGATGCGCCATAATCAGGCCTCGATCACGGCATCGAGCGCCATCACGCCCTCTCCTTCGTCTAGCACCAAGAGCGGATTGACCTCGATCGTGCGTACGGTGTCGGCATTGGCGGCGGCCAAGCGCGACAGGGCGCTGATCGCCTTCGCCAGCGCCGCCACATCCGCCTTGGCTCGGCCGCGGAAGCCGTCGAGCAAGGGGTAGCTGCGGACGGAACGGATCATCTCCATCGCCTCATCCTCACTGACCGGGGCGAGGCGCGTGGTGACATCCTTCATCAGTTCCACCGTCACACCGCCAAGCCCGAACATGATGACGGGGCCCAGAAGCGGATCGGTGTGCACACCGACGATGCATTCCGTGCCACCCGTGATCATCGGTGAGATCAGATAGCCTTCGATCCTCGCGTCAGGCATGGCGGCAGTTACCTTGCCGATCATCGTCTCAAGCGTGGCGGCGGCATCCTCTGGCGCGACGTTAAGAGCAACGCCGCCAATTTCGGTCTTGTGAAGAATGTCTGGCGAAACCACCTTGATAGCGACCTTGCGCCCGATCGAGGTGGCTGCAGCCTCCGCTGCGGCGGGATCCTGAACCAGATGCTCGGCCGGGGAGGGGACGCCGATCTCGGCCAGCAGCGCCTTGCTGGCGGCTTCGGAAAATTCCGTGCCCGTAGCGATGGTGGGCAGGCCGGCGAGATCACCCGTGCCAGGGAGGGGCTTGTTCCAGGCTTCGGGAAAAGTCGCCAGTGCGGACAGCGCCTTGATCGCGCGCGCGGGCTCGCGATAGCAAAGATATCCAGCCTCCACGTACTCCGCCAAAGTCTCGGCAGGGGCGGTGACGGATGCCGCAAGCGGAACATCGGCATAGCGCTCGGCGATCGTCTTGAGGCTGTCCACCAGCGGCCGCTTGATGAAGGGCAGACCGGCGATCAGGCCGACATTGATATACGCGGTGTCGAATTCTCCTGAAGCCAGCACAACATCGATCGCGCGGGCGTACATCGGCGGGTCGTTCGCCACCTGCCCGGTCAAGTCGATCGGATTGAACGGCGCGCCGTTGGGCGAGATCTCCATCAGCTTCGCCTGCACGCCATCCGATGCGGAAGGCACTTCCAGGGCCTCATCCGCCGCGAAATCAGCCGCTTGCACGCCGATACCCCCCGAGTTCGTCAGGATGGCGAGGCGTCGGCCTGTAGGGAAACGGCCCCGGCTGGCGGCGTAGGCCACGTCCAGCATTTCTTCCGTCGTGCGGGCGCGGTACACGCCATAGCGTTCGAAGACGGCATCATAGACGCCGTCTGATCCCGCGAGCGACGCTGTGTGCGAAGCAGCCGCTTTCGCGCCCTGTTCCGTGCGGCCGACCTTCAGCACCACCACGGGTTTACGCCGGGCATGAGCCGCAGCCAAACCGTCGAAGAAGGCCTGGCGATCGCGCACGCCTTCGATATAGCCAACGACGACGTCGACATCGTCGCTCATCGCCATATATTGCATCGCCTCGCCCAGGCCGATGTCCGCTTCGTTGCCAGTGGTTATCCAGACGCCGAAATCCAGGCCGACCTCCTGCGCGGATTTCACCACTTCGCCGGCATAGCCACCGCTCTGGCTGACCAAGCCTAGACGACCGAGCGTGCCTTTCACGTCATCGAAGATACCCGAGAAGGACAGAAAGCTGTTGGCGTGCAGATTATACATGCCAAGGCAATTGGGACCTAGTAGCCGCATCCCCGCGCCGCGCGCGATATCGACCATGCGCTGCTGTAGCGCCACGCCCTCGTCGCCCATCTCGGCGAAACCGGCGCTGAAGATCACAGCCGCCCCCACGCCCTTGCGCGCGCACGCCTCGATGGCGGGCAGCACCGCGCCGGTCGGCAAGGCCAGCACCGCGCATTCCACACGACCGGGAATATCGTCGACGCTGGCATAGGCCTTCACGCCCTGGACTTCATCGCGTCCCGGATTGACGGGGAAGATGTCACCGCTGAAGCCGACTTCCTTCAGGTGACGCATCGCACGGCCGCCGATGCGGGTAACATCGCCGGATGCGCCGATCATTGCAATGGAGCGGGGACGCAGAAGAATGTCGAGGCTGGTCATGTCTGGCCGATGCTGTTGAAGTTGAGTCGGTGACTAGGCGGCGGCGCGTTGTGCCTCAACCATCGGGTTGTGCGCGGATGCAGGAATCATCCATGTGCTGTGCGGGCCGGTATTCTTCCGGTGCGGTACCGCTGAATCCCATAGGTGTCGCTCGGCTCTCAACCCAGCATGCGAACCGTGTCATGATCGATCGCTGCGATGCCAAAGCGCGCGGTGTAGGCGGCATTGGTCGCCTCTGTCTGGAAGGTCGTCTCGTTGATCAGGAAGATGAACAAGCCATAGACCAGGCCCTGCCGATAACGCAGCCAAGCGTGGTCGAAATCAATCCGGGGACCGCCGGCGCGTTCCAGAGCGGTGAGGTAATAAGTGAGGAGCGGCGCCTCCCACGCACGTCGGTGGGCGATGTCGATCGCGGAGACGAGATGGTAGGATACCTCGAGCCACCAGGATGAACGGGAAACGGTGGGGTCAAAGAACCCGGGGTTCCCGCCATCCTCGACGAACAGGTTACCCGGATGGGTATCGCCATGGATCAGGCAGAAGGCATCTTCCCGCTCGATCTCCCCGATCCTTCGAAGCGCGTGCCGCATCCATTCCCGGTCCTGCAACTCGCGTGCCACGACCACGCCGCGCGGCGCCTCCATGAAGTGGTTCCACCGCTCCTTCTCCAGATAGTAGTCCGTGTAGGGCATCGCCGAGGCATCGAAGCGGCCTGCCACCCACGACCAGCGGCCACCGGGCAGCAGTTCCGGGCTGTTCCAGGTCTGCGCGTGCATTCCGGCCAACTGGTCCAGTCGGTTGCGGATATGGTCGTAGCCGAACGGCTGCTGCGCGCGGCAGAAGGTGACGTTTCGGGCGACCAGATCCTCCATCAGGGTAGCCGCTCGCCAACCGTGTTTGTCGATGCCGGCCCAAAAGGTGGCGGGCAGATTGAGCGGCACGTGCGGCGCGATCTGCCTGTAGAACCGCGCTTCCCACCGGTACATGTCCTGCATGCGTTCGCTGTGATCCTCGAACGCACCTTTCAGGATCATGCGTGTGGGCAAGCCGATGTCGCGATCGTAAGTAAGTTCGAAGCGGGCCTTGGTGCAAGTGGAGTGGATCACGTCTATCCGCTCGGCGCGAGTGACGGTGACGTCATGGCCGCCTGCATGGATCGCCCGCCGCATCCAGTCCGTGTCGATATCGTAGACGCTCTCCGGCAGTTCCATGGTGAGCATGCCCGCGGTTTCGTCCATCATGCGCTGTTCCTGCGCATTGAGCGGCCGGATGGTGCTCAGATCAAATGCCATGCCCGTGCTCTCCGGATTGTTTTTTCGCCATCGGTGTGTGTCCGCGCGGGAAAGGCCCGATCAACTTCCCTCGAAGTTCGGCTTGCGTTTTTCGCTGAAGGCGGCGTGCGCTTCCCTGATATCGTCGGGCGCATAGACCTTGTTGAGGAAGCTGCCCAAGTTCTGGAGCGCCATCTGATCGTCGATATGTTTGCCAAGTCCACGATAGACAACTTGCTTGGCCATGGCGAGCGCCACGGGCGGCCCTGAGGCGATCGTCTCCGCCAGCGTCATCGCCCGGTCGAGCAACTCTTCGTCCGCCACCCGTTCGGCCAGCAGGCCACACGCCAACGCCTCTTCACTCTCCACCATCTTGGCGGTGAGGATCATCTCGAGCGCCTTGCTGACCCCGACAGCGTCGGGAAGATAGGCTGCGACGGCGTCCTGCGGGGGCATGCCGTGCTTGGCGAAGGCGGCGCAGAACCGGGCTGAGTGGCTGCCGATGCGGATATCTGATGCCAATGCGATGCCAAGCCCCGCGCCCACTGCCACGCCATTCACCGCGGCGATGATCGGCTTGGCATAACGCCTGATGCGGCCAATCTCGTGGTCGTTGAAGTCGAGCATGCGATACGCGGAACGCCAAGTGCCTTTCGACACGTCGTTCTCACGGATGTCCAAGCCCGCGCAAAAGCCGCGCCCCGCCCCGGTGATGACGATGGCGCGGACATCGGGATCGTCGGTCGTCGCTTCCAGAGCACGCGTCATGTCCGCCAGCATCGGCAGTGTCACCGCATTAAGCCGTTCAGGCCGATTGAGCGTGAGCAGAGCGACATAGCCCCTCTTCTCCACCAGGATATCATCCGCCATCGTGCTCTCTCCTTGATTTATGCGATCGTCTGAGTGGCCATCGCCAGGTTTGCCGGCGCGCGCGCCGCCAACTGGGTGATGCTGGTGGCGGGTCTTATGCGGTTCGTTCGCGCGCCGATGAAAGCAACCGGAGTGATCGCATCCGAACCACAGCCTTCGGCGATCCGAATGGACGTGAAGCCGCGCTTCTCAGCGTGAAGGGGCAGATCCAGCTGCACGCGATGCGAACGCCAGAATGGCTGATACTGATGCCGGTCCTCATGCCGGGCCCCTCCAAAACGTCGGCCGCGTCCGATCTGTTGTCCTACCCTAAGATCGTGTTCGACGCAGGGACAGCATACGACCCAATGATCATATATGTGCACGTGTCGCCTTGCCTGATCCGGCTTGTGATTACGGCAGCGCACCGGGGGAATTGATTGCGCTTTGCCGATAGCATCTCGTAGCTTTTGACGAACAGACCACCAAGGCAGTCGATAGGAGAGGTTCGCAGGATGTCAGTTCGCCAGGCGGCTGTCCGTATGTGGGCATCATGAGCGGATCCGCGCCGGAGCGTCCCTTGCAGCGCTATGCCGGTGCCGTGCCACCTGCTCCGGACTGGTTTAATGACGCGGTCGCGACACCGCCTGAGCGGTTGAGCGTCTTCCACGGCGGTTGCGAAATCGAAGTGCTGGCGTGGGGCAGGCGTGGCCTCCCCGGGCTGTTGCTGCTGCACGGCAATCGCGCCCATGCGCAATGGTGGACGCCCATCGCCGCGCAATTGTCGGACCGGTTCCGCGTCGCCGCCCCGTCCTGGCCGGGGATGGGAGGATCCGGCTGGCGGCAGATCTATCGTGAGGTGGATTTCGCGCAAGACGCGCTGGCAGCGGCAGAAGCGGCGGACTTGTTCGCCGAGGGTCCTCCGGTATTCGCAGCCCACAGCTTCGGCTGCGGGCCGCTGCTCGCCGGCCTGTCCGATTACGGAGACCGGTTGGCAGGCGGTATCATCATCGACACGCTGATCGAACCCGACGCTGCGATACCCGACATCGGCCAACAGGCAAGCCACCGCGTCTATCCGTCGATGCAGGATGCGTTGTCCCGTTTCCGACTGGCCCCGGCGCAGACCTGCCGGAATGACTACTATGTCGACTGGGTCGCACGGAACGCGCTTCGTGCCGAAGACGGAGGGGTCGTCTGGAGCTTCGACCCGCAGCTTTGGGAACGGTTGGAGCGGATTGATAAGTGGAAGGCGGTGGCCTTGTCACGGTGTCCTCTCGCGATGATTTACGGCGAGCGGTCGGTCGCGGTGCGCGAGAATGATATAGCCGGTCTGCGCGCGCATGCCCCCGCTCTGGGCGAAGTGGAAAAGATCACGGACGCCGCCCATCATCTCATGCTGGATCAACCCTTGGCGACGCGAAACGCCATAGCACGCCTTGCAACGCGTTTGCTGGCCACGCGAGGGCAGCATGCTCAACTTGCTGGCTCGAAAGCAACATCGTCATGAGCGAGATTTCCCCCACTCTTCCGTCCGCTGACACGATGCTGGCCGATGCCGAAAGCGCCACCGGGCTTTCAGACTGGGGCGAGCGCGATTTGTTTGAGCCCGAATTCCGGTCCCTTTTCACAGCGATGAGAGATTCGATAGTTGCGGATGCTCATTTGACTGCGCGAGGATTGGAGGGCGCCGAAATGCGGCTTCGCGACATGGCTGAGACCCGGCTGCGCATCGTTCATGATCGTCGGCAACGCCCGGAGATCGCACGTCAGCGCATCGTCTCGCCGATCATCATTTTGGGTTTGCCACGAGCGGGATCGACTTTCCTGCATAACCTTCTGGCACAGGACCCGGCCAATCGCGCCCCGCTCAGCTGGGAAATGCTTTTTCCGTCGCCGCCGCCGGCCGCCGAACAGAATGATCCCCGGATCGCCCGCGCTCAAAGACTGCTCGAAGGAAACGGCAATGCCGCGCCTGACATGGTGGACTTTCACGCCGGCGGTGCCGATCTTCCGGAAGAGTGCAATTTTCTGATGGAAGGTGTGGCCTGGTCAGACAATCTGTCCGGAGTGTGGAAGCTCAGCAGCTATAATCGGCTGCGTGCCGGGATGGATCCGCGCATCGCGTATGAAACCCACCGTTTCCTGCTGCAAGCCATCCAATCGACCATGCCGGATCGTCGCATGCTGCTGAAGAACCCGGGGCACATCTTCCATGTGGAGACCTTGCTGGCGACTTACCCCGATGCTTTGCTGGTGCAGACGCATCGTGATCCTGCCAAAGTCATGCCCTCAGTCACCGCCACCATCGCCACGATGCGGTCCTACAACAGTGACCTTTCAACGGACGAGAAGAGCATCGCACGGGGGAACAATCGCGCCTACGCGACCGGCTTGGCGAAGGTAATGGAGCTTCGCGCGACGCGCCCCGAAATCGACCAGCGGTTTCATGACGTTCATTTTCGCCAACTGATCCGCGCGCCAATTGAGACGGCACGGGCGATCTACGGCCATTTCGGCCTGCCTTTGAGCGATGAAGCGATCGACGCGATGGAGAATTGGCTGAAGAGCGCCGACGAACATCAGGCCAAGCGCAAGTTCAAGCTCGCCGATTTCGACCTGGACGAGGCCGGGATCGAGAGCGCCTTCGCTGGATACATCGACCATTATGGTATCGAGCGAGAGCGTCCGGCTTGACGGATCGGTGCCTGTAGCAAGGAAAGACGATGATTGATCTTTATGCCATCGGCAGCCCCAACGTGCTGAAAGTCCTGTTGCTCTTGGAAGAGTTGGAGCTGGCCTATCGGCTGCACCGCATCGATATCTTTGGCGCTGACCAGTTCACGCCAGAGTTTCGCGCCCTCAACCCGAACTGCAAGGTGCCAGTTATCGTCGATCCCGACGGTCCGGGCGGACGATCCATCACTGTCACCGAGTCTGGCGCGATCCTGTTCTACCTCGCGGAAAAGTTCGGGCGGTTCCTGGAGAAAGAGGGGCCAGGGCGCACAGCCACGATGCAATGGCTGATGTTTCAAATGGGATCGGTCGGGCCGATGTTTGGCCAATCCAATCATTTCCGCCTCTCCGCCCCGCCAGGCCACGATTATGCGGTGAGCCGCTATGTCACGGAAGTGAGACGCCTTTACGACGTTCTCGAAGTGCGACTGTCCAACGCCGAATGGCTTGGAGGCGAGAGCTACTCGATTGCAGACATGGCCACCTGGCCGTGGGCCGCTTTCTATGCCGATCAGAATGGCGTGGACCTTGATACGCTGCCGGGTGTGAAACGCTGGGTGGCAGCGGTGGATGCGCGGCCGGCCACGGCGCGCGCGCGTCTCGATTGGCCGGCGTTGCAAGCCTTTGGACTGGAACGGCGCGTACAGGCCGACCCCGATAATGTCGACAAGCTGTTTGGCCGTGGCCGTCACGCTCGCCCGTGAATGTTCGCGTCATCTTGGCGGCCCTGGGGTCAGCCAGGCGTTAGGAGAAAAGTATGCAGGACATTGATCAGCTGGCACTAGCCGTTCTCAACACTCCGCAAGTGGATGCTGCGCGGCGCGATCTGGAAGAACTCTACGCAGCGGATAAAAGCGCCCAATGGCCGCTAACGCGCCAGCGTATCTCCGCTGCCGTTGGCGAATATGCCTTTGCGGCGGCGCAAAGTGCCGCAAGCGATCCGGCGCGGCCGATGCTGAACTGGCGCAACGCATACGCGCGTCGACATGCCGGGTTGAACGTGCCTTCGGGTCGGTTCGGCACGGATAATCCCGATAACGCATACATGTTCATCGGAATGTCCGGGGAGTATTCCTATCGGATTGATGGGCAACTGGCGGACCATCCACCATGCATCTTCACATACTCGCTGCTCGATGGCGATTATGTCCGCACCAGTCATATCAAGACCCAAGGCCTGCTGGGCAAAAACGATTTGGTCGTTGATGCCGATGGGCGTTTCACCATCACGATCGATGCGTCGCCGGCCGATGGCCGACCCAATCATATTCAGTCGACCCCAGACACGGTGATGCTGAATCTGCGCGAGACCCTTGCGGACTGGACGATCGAGCTGCCCGCCAAGTTGAGCATCAGCCGCACCGACGGCAAGGCCACGCCGCCCGCGCATTCCGTGGAAGATATGGCGGTTCGTGCCGCCAGCTATATCCGCGAGGGCGCGCCTTTCTGGGCGTTGAAATTCCACCACGAAAGCTATGAGAAGATCGCGCCCAATCAGCCGCAGCCGATCATGTCGTCCGCCAAGCGGCTGGGCGGTCTGCTCACCCAATTTTCATCTCACGGCAGTTTCACGTTGGAAGAGGACGAGGCTTATGTCGTGCGGGTCGATCCTTTCGACGCGGACTATGTCGGCTTTCAACTCGCTGACGCCTGGATGGTGTCTGCCGATTATGTGGATCGGTTGGGCAGCTTGAACAATCGCCAGGTGGTGGCGGATGCGGATGGACGCATCAGTTACGTCATATCCCGCAGCGATCCCGGTGCCCACAACTGGTTGGATGCGGGCGGAATGGACATGGGCGGAACCACCATCCGCTTCCAGGGCATGAAAGACATTGACCGCGATTTTTCCGGCGCCTTCGAAGTGTGGCACGGCAAGATCGCTGACTTGCGCAGCGTGCTCCCCGCCGAAACGACCTGGGTGGACGCTGCGGATCGAGCCGAACAAATCCGCAAGAGGGTTGATAGTTATCGCCGGCGTGAGCGCGCGCTCCTGGGAGAGTGATCACGCGCGGCATGAGACAAGCTGAGGAGCACGCCATATGAAGGTCGGAATAGTATATCCGCAGATCGAATTGCAGGGGGATCCCGCCTCGCTCGTTGCTTATGCGATAGAGGCGGAGAAGCTGGGCTTGCGCCAACTGGTGGCCTATGATCACCCCTTGGGGGCGGAACACGCCAATCGCGATCCCAAGCTGACCGGGCCTTATACTCAGGACGACCCCTTCCACGATCCCTTCATGATGTTCGGCTATCTTGCGGCGGTGACGAAGCGGCTGGAGTTTTCCTCAGGGATACTCGTGTTGCCGCAGCGTCAGACCGCGTTGGTGGCGCGGCAAGCAGCGGATCTGGATCTGCTGTCTGGCGGCCGGCTGACTTTGGGAGTGGGCCCCGGCTGGAACTACGTGGAATATCAGGCGCTGGGCACGGATTTCCACACGCGCGGCAAGCGTTTGAACGAGCAGGTCGTGCTCCTTCGCGAATTGTGGTCTGGCAAGGTGGTCGACTTCGAAGGGCAATTCCACCGCGTCGATCGGGCGGCTTTGAATCCCGCGCCGAAACGGCAGATACCGGTATTTATCGGCGGCTTTGCCGATGCTGCATTCCGTCGCGGGGCCAAGCTGGGCGATGGGTTCATCTTCGCGGATGGGTATGGCGACGTCTTTGAGTGCCTAGCCACGATAGATCGATATCTGGACGAAGAGGGACGCGATCGCAGCAAGTTCGGCAAGCATTTGCTCATGGTCAAAGTGCCGGATGGACAGGAAGCAGTCGATCGCGCGCGGCGCTGGATGGATGCGGGCGGCACCCATGTGTCGATTGAACCGCAGCGGCGCGGATTCACTACTCTGGAGGCACATCTGGACTTCATGCGCCGCAGCACAGACGACTTCCATAAGGCTGGTTTGCTGGCCGATTGATGTTTTTGACGCGCTCGGGGTTACGCCCGGGCGCGCCCACGTCATGCCGAACAAGGGCTCGCGGCGAGGGGAAGTTCGTCGAGGAGGTCACTTCAGTTTTGGGCATTACTCTGGACCGAGCGTGTCCTTCTTTGATCGCCTACCTTTTTCGCGCGGCGTAGAATTTACTCAGTCTTGGGTGATCGGTGGGCCAAGGTCATGGTCATCGTAGCGCAATGATAAAGCGCGCCATCACGTTCCACGCTAACCTCAGCTGCGGTCGTGCTGATCGTGTGTCCGGCAGACAGAACTCGACCGGTAGCTATAAGTCGGCTCCCTCGTGCCGGACCGGTGAAGTGGATATTCTGCTGCAATGTCGCGCCAGGCCTTTCGGGCGCGATGGTCATCCCGCTCAGCGCCGCGGCATATTCGGCGATGGCACTTGTGATCGCGCCTTGAAACCATCCCGGCATATGGCCCAACTCCGGCCGATTATCGATCGCGAGCGTGACCGTCCCTTCACCCCAAGCCACAAGGTGAACGCCAAACAGGCCGGCGACGCAAGGTGAAGACAATGGCGCGCGAAGGAAAGGTGGCACGTCTTCAGAAAAGCCGCTGCTTGCCGCGTGATCGTCCATTCCCGTTGCTATCCTCGTTCCACAGCGCAAACCAGCTGCAGACGCAGCGCTATGCATCTTTCGCACCTGCCATCTAGTGGGGCAGAGCGAGCCTCACGCGGTCACCGGCACGGCCTGACGATTTTATCAGGCGTTGAAAACTGCTTGTCGAATCGATCTCCAGCAACCAGTTACCACTGACGCCCGCTAGAGTAATCCTCTTGCGACTAAGCAATGCATGGCCGTGTGTATCAGGCGGGATAGAAGCCTGACCTTGCGCCGGTCAATTCTCGAGCGGGCGGACATCCTGCGCCAACGTAGCGATCAGGCGGCTTTGCTCCTCGTCGAGATCGTCCTTTCCAACAGCGTTAGCGAGCGGATCATTCTCAGCGATATGGCCTGCGGCAGGTTCAACATCGTCATCCAACGGGCGGATGTCTTGAGCAGTAGAAAGGATCACGGCGCTACGTGCTTCCGCTTCGTCTTTGGATCCCTGGTCGACCATCACATGTCTCCTATTCCTCAAGATGAACTTGACGCAGGGAGTAGAGTTCCGTCGCGGCTGGGGCTTTGCACGCCAGCGGTGTATCGATCAGCCGAATACCTGCGCAAATTACGCTGCGGGTATGATCGAAAACATAATGATGATTTCGTGAATCGCGTGCGTTGCGGCCCCCCATAGGCACTCTTATACGCGTGGCATCGTCGCCAGAACCCGAGGATTTACGGCAATCATGGACAATAAGGTTTCGGTCAATCCGATGTCGCTGGTCGACCGGACGATCATCGTCACGGGGGCTGGCCAAGGCATCGGCCGCGCTGTGGCGGAACTGATCGTCGAATTGGGCGGCAACGCTGTCGTCGCCGATATGAATCCGGAAACGCTCGAAGCAGCGAAGGCTGATTTCCCCGAGGGTCGTTTCTTGGGCGTGGAAGCGAACATCGCCGAAGAGGCCGATGTGCAGAACTTGGTCGCCAAAGCGGTCGAAGCTTTTGGTTCGGTGCATGGTCTGGTCAACAACGCCGGAATCACGCGGACCGCTATGATCGACAAGATGACGATCGAGCAGTGGAATCAGGTTATCGGTGTACACCTTACCGGCGCCTTTCTCTGCACCCAGGCGGTCGGGCGTCACATGATCGCAAGGGCCAAGGCCGGGGACAGCAATCCAGGGGCGATCGTCAACATCTCTTCGGACGCTGGCATCCAGGGAACGATAGGCCAGATCAATTACGCCACGGCCAAAGCCGGCATCCTGGGCACGACCATGAGCACGGCACGCGAATGGGCGAAATACGGCATCCGCGCCAATTGCGTGGCGTTTGGCGTCGTGGAAACCCCCATGACCGAGACGATCCGAACAAACGAGAAGTTCCGGGATACCTACATGGCAAAGATCCCCCTCGGTCGATTCAGTACCGCCCAGGAAGTGGCACGCCCGGTGTGCTTCCTGTTGTCCGAAGCAGCCTCCTTCATCACGGGCCAACGCCTGTCGGTGAATGGCGGCATGCAGATCGCGGTCTGACGGCATGGGCTGGCGTGTGGACAACGAGCTGCAGCAGATGCTGCGGGACAGTGCGCAAGGTTATTTGGGCGGAGCCGGCGGTGCGGCGCATGCGCGGAAGGTGCGCGACGACCAGGCCGGGTTCGATGCGGCGGCCTGGGCCAGCTTTGGCGAGCTGGGTTGGACCGGTGTCCTGCTGCCTGAAAGTCTGGGTGGCTCGGAGCTGGGTCTGGAGCCCGCGCTGACGTTGGCGGAAGAAATGGGCCGCACGATCGCGCCGGAGCCTTTCGTGGCGTCGGCGGTAATCGCGGCTACGCTTTTGGCGGCCTCGACGGCCAGCGCAGCAACTGAACTGGCGTCGGCGTTGGCCGAGGGGCAGCGAAGCGTTACTTTCGCGTGGCAAGAGAGCCGGGGTGTGCTGGGCGCACCCGCATTCGACACCTACTTCGCCAACGGGACGCTGACCGGCGCAAAGGTGCATGTGCCAGGCTGGCATCCCGGCGTGGCGCTTCTCGTCGCTGCCGGCTCCGATGACGGGCCGGTCGTGCTTGTCGTCGATCCGGCGGCTGCTGGTGTGTCGGTCACGGCGCAGCGGCTCACGGACGGTAGCTTTGCGGCGGACATCGCGTTCGAAAAGGTTGTGCTCGGGGACGACGCCGTGCTGCTTTCGGGCGAGGCGGCTGCTGCAGCTATCGACCAAGCCCTGGCTCGTGGGACTGTGGCGCTGGCCGCTCAGTTGGAAGGCCTCGCCGGCGCGCTATGGCGCATGACAGCCGACTACATGAAAGATCGATCGCAGTTCGGTAGCCGACTGTCCGATTTCCAGGCCTTGCGACACCAGATGGTCGATCTCTATGCGCAGATCGAACTGGCCGCCGCCAGTTGGCGCGCCGCAGCCACCGCTTTGGACGCAGGGGAGGGGGCGGCGGTCGCCATCCACGCGGCCAAGGCGCGTTGTTCCCAGGCTGCTCAGGACATGAGCCGGTGGGCGATCCAGTATCATGGCGCCTTTGGTTACACCGATGAGGCTGACGTTGGCCTGTTTGTTCATGCCGCGCTGACTTGGTCCACCTGGCTCGGCAATCCGGCGGCGCATCGCCGCGCCGCGCTGATGGCGCATCGCAGTGGGAATGTTCGTCATGGCTGAAGATTTGAACCTGCTATCGAACGACGCATTTCGTGCACGCTGGCGCGAATGGTTGCATGCCAACTTCCCCGAAGAATGGCGCATCCCCATCATCCATCGGCTCGCTGGCGAAGACGAGCGCCGCTGGCATCGCATGACATATGCGGCGGGCTGGCGTGCGCCCGGCTGGCCCAAGGAATATGGCGGTCTCGGTCTCAGCTTGGAAAAGCAGCTGATCATCAATGAGGAAATGGAGGCCCATCGCTGCGCCCGCGTGCTTGATAGCGGAGGCGCATTGCTCGCACCGGTGATGATGAAATATGGTACAGACGCTCAGAAGGCGCGTTACCTGCCGGCGATTCTCAATGGCGATGATCTGTGGTGCCAGGGGTACTCGGAACCGAATTCCGGATCGGACCTGGCCAGTTTGCGCACTACCGCGGTTCCCGATGGCGACGAATTCGTGATCAACGGCCAGAAGATCTGGACAACCCTCGCAGCCGTCGCCGATCGCATTTTCGTCCTCGTTCGCACCAACAAGGATGTGAAGAAGCAGGCGGGCATCAGCTTCATCCTGGCCGACATGAACTTGCCTGGCCTGACCGTGCGCCCGATCATGAACTTGGCTGGCGAAGACGAGCTTTGCGAAGTTTTCTTCGACAATGTTCGCGTACCAGCCGAAAATCTCGTCGGTGCGGTCGATCAAGGATGGACCGTCGCCAAGGCGTTGCTGGGCGATGAACGCATCACCAATGGCGCTCCCACCCTGCCGCGCCAATCCTTCGAAATGCTGGAGCAACTGATCGAGGGCCTGGATCAGGGTGGCGACGTTGGCGTCAGCGATCGCGTCTCGGTCCTGCTGTGCGATCTGCACGACCTTGCTGCGCTGCATCGTCAGGTCGCTGATGCGGCGATCAGGGGTGAGGTGGATAATGCGGTCTTGAGCCTGATGAAGGTTCTTGCGACCGAGCTCTTCCAGCGCATGACGGACGAGATGCTGCGCGTAAGCGGCGAAAATGCCGGCCTTGTCGAGCCGGTCGGTATCGGCGGCGTCGATATGGACTTGCGCAAACTCTTCATGGTCGCTCGTCCATCGACGATCTATGCCGGCGCTAACGAGGTCCAGCGCAATATCGTCTCGAACATGCTGCTGGGACCCGTGGCAAAGTAAGCGGACCTGCGGCAATATATGTGAAGGGGCTGGATCATCGTATCCGGCCCCTTTTATTGTTTCTGATCAATCAGCACGAACGATGGATGAGGAACGCTTAGCCAGAACGACGGGCCTGATTGATGGAAGTCCCTAGAAGCGCTGTCCTCCTTCGCCGGGGCCGTTGATGTGATGCCATTACGTTTGGGAATGGGGCTATCGGATACGGCGCCGTCATGTCGCGCGCATCAGCGTCTCACCTGCCGCCTTGTCATTTCTCGTTCGGACGGATTGAGCGAAGCCTATCTTGACCATGGCAACGTCCCCAATCTTTTGGGAGCAACGTAGGAGTATCGGCAGGGGAGGGAGAATGTCGATGCCCTGGGCGGCGAAGAACGTGCCTTAATTCGGAAGGGGCCTTGAGCAGATCGGCGTTGTTGATGATCCAGGAATTAGCGTGGCGGGGCGAGTAGAAAAGATACGGCGCCTTGTCCATTTGCCGGTACCGGTTTCGCTCAGTCTCCATAGCCACGTTCGGCGCGATAAGGGGCGTAGCGCTTCAGCAACTGCTCGGTACTGCCGCCAAAATCCTCGGGCCTGAAACGGTGCATCGTCGTGGAGCGGCGGGGGTTGGCTTCCAACCAACCGCTCATTGCGTTGTCCGCCTGCTCCGACAAGCGAAGGCCAAAGTAAGCGTATATGGCGCGGACCACGCCCATCTGGTCTTTAACGAAGTCGCGAAATTCGATGTCGATATATTGCCCGGGAATGGTTTGCTTCACCGCTTCCGCCCGTTCCATGGCCAGCGCCCAGAACTCTTCCTCGCGAGCATAGACCTTATCGATTTTAGCGCCGTCGCCTCGGTAGGCGCGGTGCGCTCCAGCAAGCAGATTGCAGAGCGAGGGGATCGATTGAAGCGGATCGCGGTGGGTCTGGACGATCATCGCATCGGGAAAAACGTTGAGCATTTCCCGCATTGAATAAGTGTCAGTCGGATTCTTCAAAAGCCAGGTGAGATCGGGGCTGTCTGCGCCGATCAGCTTCAAAACATTGGCAAAGAAGCGATAGGCAAACGTGTCATCGGTCGCCCGGTACCAATCGTCGTAGGCTGGCACGACCAGAGAAGACGGCCACATGTTTGAGCAGAAACTGGCCGACAGGACGTTGAGGGATTCCTCGACACTGTCGACCGCCATGCCGTGATCGTCCAGAACTTCGGGCGCGACTGCTATCATGGCATCGAGCGCGGCCTTGGCAGTCTGGAAATCGGCATTCTGGGACCATTGCGCGCGCGCAGGACGGGGCTGCGGCGCCGCGCATAGCCAATGTTCCGGGCCCTGGAATTGCGGGTCCATCGATAACAGCTTGTGCAATGCGGTCGTGCCTGACCGGACGATGCCGGTGATCACCAATGGCCGGTGGATCGAGCCCCCTATCGCGTCTGCCCGCCGTTTGAAGCCTTCGGCGGCTTTTAACCGCGCGGTCAGATTGGCGATGATCACCTCGCGCAGCATATCGGCGCCCTCGGCGCTCAGGCCCGCATGGCCGAGGTCGTCCAGCAGCCGATCGTAGCCCTCGCGAAAATCATCGCTCCCGAAATCGCTCAATCCGCAGCGATCAGAGGCTTCTCTCAGCAGGGCATCTTTGGATACCGAAAATGCAGGCGGTGTCATCACGTTCAACCTTTTTCATAACGCGTCTTCGGGCGCCAAAACCCGGCCGAACCGATCGCTGCATGTCGCACGGCACTCCGGCAACTTTTCGATGGCTTGATGAGTAGGATACGGCTCAACCTAGTGAAAGGACAAAAGCCCGCACTTCGTCGGCAAAAGTGTCTGGCTGTTCCATGGCAGCGAAATGCCCGCCTTTCGCCATTGGTGTCCAGCGTGTGATGGCGAAGCTTTGCGCGCCGTATCCTCGCGGGGGCGGTGGAAAGATCGGATCCGGAAAGGCCGCGACTCCTGTGGGTACCGTGACGCGATGTTCCAATGCCTGTCCGCCTTCGTCGGTGACGGCCTTGTAGATCCAGGTTGAGGTGACGATGCTGCCGGTGGCGACGTAGAGCATGACGTTGGTCAACAACTGGTCGAGTGAGTACACCGATTCCAGCTTTGGCGTGGCGTCCGTGCGATCTATGTCCGACCAGGCGGCGAACTTTTCCAAAATCCAGGCGGCCGCGCCCACCGGACTATCCGAAAGCGCGAAGCCCAGCGTCTGCGGACGCGTACCTTGCTGATGGGCGTATCCGCCCTCGACCATCCGCATGTAGTTGACGTTCGCGAGGTAGGCCTTTTCCTCCTCCGTTTCCGGCTTGGCCGTCGCT
This sequence comes from uncultured Novosphingobium sp., assembly GCF_964277725.1. Lineage (NCBI taxonomy): Bacteria > Pseudomonadati > Pseudomonadota > Alphaproteobacteria > Sphingomonadales > Sphingomonadaceae > Novosphingobium > uncultured Novosphingobium sp. Next base: position 36,058 of record NZ_CAXYKL010000007.1, read on the forward strand.
GTCTGCAGCAGGCACATATTAAGGTGCAGCGCTACGCAGGCATCGGAATGGTCATGGGCAAGCCAGCCCGCGACGATGCTGCCCCAGTCACCGCCTTGCGCGATATAGCGCGGGTACCTCAGGACATCGGTCATCAAAAGATTGAACAACCGCGCGATCGCGCGCGGGCCCATCGGCTCTCCAGGGCGTCCTGAGAACCCATATCCAGGCAACGAGGGAATTACGAGATCCAGGCCGTCCTCGGCGCGGCCGCCAAATTGCTCCGGATGAGCGAGACGAAGAGCAGCGTCCTGGAATTCCAGGAAAGACCCTGGCCAGCCATGAATGAGCAGTACGGGCGGGCGACGGCCCGGTGCCGATCCCTGCATATGCAGAAAGTGAATGCGCAATCCATCTACTTCGGCTTGGAAATGAGGTTGCGCATTGAGCCGCGCTTCCTGCGCGCTCCAATCGTAGTCCTTCACCCAGTAGTCGGCGATACGACGCATCTCCGACTTCGCGATCCCCGCCGTCCAGCCTCCGGCGTCGGGAAAGGCGTCCCAGTCAAAGGCGCTCACCTTCTCACGGATAGCCTGCAGGCGCGCCGAAGGCAGCGCGATCTGGAAAGGAGTGGCTGGCATGGAACGGCTTCTCCGCTGATGGCTGAAGCGCTGTGATAAGACGGGCCGCAAACATATGCGCGGTGCTTCGCGCGAAATTACAGGCATGAAATCGTAGGGGCCGACTGGATGGCAAGGCCGGCTTGCCTGGAAATCCTTGCTGAAAACGCTATACTGGTTTAGTGTTTATCATGCGTGGGCGCTAACTTTTGAGGTACATATGAAGGTTCGCAAGCCGGTCATCGATTACAGTGAAGTTCCGCTTTACTGGTCGGAAAATCATGAGTTTGCGCAGCGTTGGAATGCTGGCTCTTTCATCCCGGCATACATTGAGCCTTTCCTTGTGAAGGTCCTGCACGAGGCTAAGCCACTGCTGGATGCCAGCAATAAGAAGCTCGCGAATGAGGTGGACATCTTCATCAAGCAGGAGATGGAACACTGCAAGAACCATGTGAAATTCAACAGGCGTTTCTGGTCGTTTGGCTACGATGAACTTCGGCCGATGGAAGCGGCGTTCGCCAAGGATTACGATGACTGGATGAAGACGAAGTCGTTGCGTTTCCGCCTCGCGTACTGCGAAGGCTTCGAGGCGATGAGCGCAATTTCCGTAACCGCGATCTTCGAAGAGTCGGATGAATTCTTCGCAAAGGCGGATCAGAACGTCGTCGATCTCTGGAAATGGCATCTAGCCGAGGAATACGAGCATCGCACCGTGATGTATGACGTATTCCACCAATTGTATTACAAGAACCCCGTCAGCGGCTATTTCTGGCGCATTTACGGGCTGTTCTATGCCATGGTCCACATGGGTGGCTTCTCCGCGCGGATGACGAAAGTATTGCTCGATAAGGATCGCTCCACCATGACACCCGAGCAGCGAGCGCAGTCGTTCGCAAACGAGAAGCGTTCAAAGAAGGCGTTGGCGCGTCCAGCCCTTAAGCATCTGCTGGAAATTCTGTCGCCGTTCTACAACCCGGCCAAGCGCCGCCCACCCCGTGGTGTAGAGGCTTATCTGGGCGAGAGCTTCGAACGTGTTGCCGTGAAGGCAGTGCCAGTTCCGGCCTGAGTATTCTAGATACCCTGGAGTGCCGTTCAGCCCAGTGAGTTCTGGCGCTGAAGGCACTCCGGGTTGTTGCGGTTCATCGATCTGATAGTGCAGCGGCAGTGTAGCCTTATATCGTCCGTCCGCGCTTCAGGAGGGCAACGCTTCGCCCTCAGTTCATCCAGCGGCCACCATTCACGATCAGGCTTTGCCCGGTGATGTAGCTAGCACCTTCGCTGGCGAAGAACGACACGGCGTGGGCGATGTCCTCGGGCTTACCCAGAAAACCAACTGGTGTTTCGCTGATCGCCTTTTCGACGAACGCGGCGGGCAAAAGATCGGTAGCCCGCGTGCGGATATAGCCGGGGGCAATCGCGTTCACGGTCACACCATACTCTGCCAACTCGCGCGACAACGAACGGGTGAAACCGATTACTCCAGCCTTTGCAGCTGCGTATGACGCGGCAGACTTGCTGCCGATGTAGGCAGAATCCGACGCGATGTTAACGATACGGCCGTAACGGCGGTCTCGCATGCCAGGCACAGCTTCGCGCGCTGCATCCATCGCCGTACGCAAGCAGATGTTGACAAGAAAGTCGGCAAGATCGGGGCCTGCTTCCCAGAATGGCGCGGCATTTTCACGCGCGCTTTGGCCGACGTTGTTTACCAATATGTCGATGGGCCCCAGCGTCTGAGCGGCGCGGACAAAGGATGACTTGATCGCCGAGCGGTCAAGCATGTCCGTTTTCAACGCCGTTGCGCGTCGACCGAGCGCCTCGACCTCGGCGGAGACGGCGTCGATGCCGTCGCCGTCGATGTCGAGAAGCGCCACATCGCAGCCGTCTTGCGCCAAGCGCAAGACGATAGCCCGACCGATACCCTGCGCCGCGCCCGAGACGAGCGCGACGCGAGTGCCGCCTTCACTAGTGGCCATCTGCGATCAGCCCCGGAAGTTCGGCTTGCGCTTTTCAACAAATGCCGTCGTGGCTTCGCGATGGTCGGGCAGACGGCTGCTTACTGTTTCCAAGGCAAAGCCCGCATCCACGGACGATGCGAACAACTGACGCAGGCCGATGTTCAGGACGTGCTTGGTATAGGTGATTGACGCCAGGGCGCCGTTGTTCAGCTTGTCCACGATGCGATTGACTTCCGTATCGAGGTCCGCCTCGGTCGTCACCTTGGCGATCAGGCCCATGGCCTGAGCTTCGCGCGCACCGACTAGATCACCCGTCAGCAGGAAGTACTTGGCTGCAGCGTAGCCGGCATTTTTGGGCCAGATGATCGCGCCGCCGTCGCCCGCGACGAGGCCAACCTTGACATGAGGATCGCCAAAGCGGGCGTTTTCCGAAGCGACGCAGATGTCGGCAAAGAGCGCGAGAGTGGCCCCCAGACCAACCGCATCACCGTGAACGCGCGAGATGATCGGCTTGTCGCAATCGATCATGGCCTGCATGAAACGCTTGCCGTTCTTGATGCCGACAACGAAATTGTTAATGTTATCAACGCCCTGCTGCATGGCGGCGATATCGCCACCGGCGCAGAAGGACACGCCCGCGCCCGTCAGGACGACCACCCGGACTTCGGGATCGGCATCAGCATCCCAGAAAATACGCGTCAGCGCCTCGTCCATGTCCGGGCGGATGGCGTTGCGGAAGTCTGGGTTATTGAGCGTGATCGTCAGAACATTGTTGGTCAGATCAAGCTTGAGTGACTCGGGATATTTCGAGAAGTCGATGGGGCGGCCCTGGTGATCGTAGGAGTTGCTCATAAATCGTACCTTTCAGCGCTTGTTGCCGGGGCGTCCCGCCCCCTTTCGTTCGGGAATTCAGATCGTGTCCGGCGTGCCCAGAATGACAGTGGCCTGGCTGGAAAGCACCCCGCCATTTCCGTGCGCGATCGCCAGATGGGGATCTTTTGCCTGGCGTTCCCCGCACTCGCCACGAAGCTGACGGATAGCCTCGACCAGCGTGAACATTCCATACATGCCCGGATGGCAGCAAGAAAGACCGCCACCGTTGGTGTTGACAGGCAGATCACCGCCCGGCGCGATCCGACCATCCTCCACGAAACGGCCACCCTCCCCCTTGGGGCAGAAGCCCAAGTCCTCGAGAAACAGGATCGTGTTGATCGTAAAGGCGTCATAGACTTGGACGACGTCGATATCCTTGGCGGTAACCCCAGCCGCGGCATAAGCACGCGCGCCGCTGTCTTTCGCGGCGGTGACGGTGAGGTCGCTCATCCACGCGATTTCGCGATGCGTTGTGGCGGATGCAGCGCCCAGTACGGCAATCGGATTGGCCGTCAGGTCGCGCGCTTTATCCGCACGGGTGAGTACAATCGCGGCTGCGCCGTCGGTGACGAGACAGCAATCCAATACCTTTAGCGGCGAACTGACGGTTCGCGACGCCATGTAGGCGTCCATATCCAGCGGGTCGCGCTTGAATGCCTCCGGGTTGAGTTGAGCCCATCCGCGTGCCGCCAACGCAACAGCGCCCAGTTGCTCCTGCGTGGTGCCATACTGGTGCATGTGGCGCGCGGCCGCCAAGGCGTATGAGCTTACCGGATTGATCGGCTTGTACGGCGCTTCGTAGGTCATCGGGAGGATCGTGCTGGAAAGCTTGCCGGTGGCGGTGGCCTGGTTATTTCCGAATGCGATCAGGGCAACGTCAATCATCCCGGCATCCAGCAGGAATGCGGCCTGCTCGATATAAGCTTGAAACGCCGACCCGCCGACCCGGTTGTTATCAGTGATCTTCGGGTGGATGCCGAGATATTGCGCAAAGCTTAGGCCACCGAACGTGTCCGTCGGGTGGCAGAAGAACAGGCCGTCCACATCGGCAGGCGTCAAGCCCGCCTGCGACAGAGCGTCACGCGCCGCGATGGCCGCAAGATCGGAGGACTGGAAGCCGGGCGCGCGACCCTGACCGAATGTGGCGGCGCCAACAACTGCGACCTTGCCGCGCGGGAAGGGTGAAGTGCTCATTGTGCCTCCTCGGCCGGAACGAAGACCACGAAATGGCGATCGTCCGCTTCGACGATGCGGGCCACCACTGACATGCCGATTTTGATGTCGGCGGGGTCTATACCCTCTACTCGGCTCATCATGCGCGGCCCTTCGGCGAGGTCGACGAGCACGACGTTATACGGGTCCAAGGGCGGCTTGCGGTTGACGACCGTCACCGAATGAACGGTGCCTGTGCCGGACGCGGCCACCCATTCCAGCTCCCCGCCCGTAGCCGGCTCGATCGCCCGGGGGTAAAAGTGATACAAGCCGCTCTGAATGCCGCGTTGGATCATGAAGCGGCCTTCGGCCAAGTGCGCCTGATATTCGACGTCGGGTTGAACCTCTGCCATCATTGCCCCCTGAATTGCGCCTTGCGCTTTTCCTTGAACGCCGTCGTTCCCTCGCGAAAGTCCTCGGAACGGACCATCAGAGGCTGCATCACCATTTCTGCGGCCAATGCCTCCTCGTAAGTCTGTGTTTCCGCCGCTGCGAATTGGCGCTTCGACATCTTCAGGGACAGTGTGGCTGCACGTGACCATTCAGCAGCCAGGGACTGCGCCCGCGTCACCACCTCAGCGGCAGGTACAACCTCGCTTGCCAGGCCCAAGGCTGCTGCCTCTTGGCCTGAAACGAACCGGCCTGAATAAACCAGCGCCTTCGCCCTAATCGGCCCCAAATTGCGCGAAAGAAGATGGATCGCCCCGCCGTCAGGGGCAAGACCGATGTGGCGAAATGCGAATTGAAAGCGAGCGTCCGGCGCAGCGATGACATAGTCGCAAGCCAGCGCCATCGACCACCCCACGCCCACGCACACGCCGCGCACCGCCGCGATGATCGGGATGTCGGTATGGATGATCCCGCGCATCATGCGGTGGAGGATTTCCACACGCGCCATGCCATCGGCAATGCCGCCGCCGCCCATCTCACCGACGTCGGCCCCGGCGCAGAAGTCCATGCCACCCCCGGCCAGAACGACCGCACGGATAGATACGTCGTCCTGGATACGCTCGAAAACGCGGGGCAGTTCGACGCGCATGGCCTTATCGAGGGCGTTTTTCTTCTCGGGACGGTCAAGCGTGACCGTGGCGACGTTTTCGTTGATATGCAGCGTGATCGGCACAGTCTTTTCCTTCGTTCAGACCGTCTCGGGCAGGCCGAGAATGCAGGTGGCCTGGTTGGAGAGGGTGCCGCCGTTCCCGTGGGCGAGCGCCAGCTTCGCGCCGGCGATTTGCCGCTCCCCGGCTTCACCACGCAATTGACGGATCGATTCCACCAGGGTGAACAGGCCGTACATCCCCGGATGGCAGAACGAAAGACCGCCGCCGTTCGGATTGACCGGCAGGCTACCCCCCGGCGAAATCGCGCCACTGGCGACGAAGCGACCGCCTTCACCCTTGGGACAGAAGCCCAGATCTTCAAGGAAGAGGATCGTATTGATCGTGAACGCATCATAGAGGTTCACGACATCGATATCCGACGGGGTCAGCCCCGCCTGCGCGAACGCGCGCTCGCCGGATTCCTTTGCCGCCGACACACTGAGATCAGCCAGCTGCGCAATCTCGGTATGCCATGTCGCCGACGCTGCGCCCAAGAGCGATATCGGGGTCTTTTTGGCGTCTTTTGCGCGATCAGCTCGCGTGAGCACAACTGCCGCGGCACCGTCGGTGACCAAGCAGCAATCGGCGACATGAAGCGGGTCGGCGACAAGCCGGGTGGCAAGGACATCCTCAACCGACAGCGGCCCCTGCTTGAACGCTTCGGGATTGAGGTTGGCCCATTGCCGCGCTGCCACCGCGACGGAGGCAAGGTCCTCGGACGTGGTGCCGTATTCATGCATGTGCCGTGAGGCTGCAAGAGCATAAGAGGCGACCGGATTGTTAGGCCGATAGGGAAACTCGAACGGCGATGGCGCCTGTGCGCTCACCAGCTTGCCGGCGCCGGTGCGCTGATTTGAGCCATAGCAGATCAGCGCATAGTCGATCAGCCCGGCGTCCAGCGCCAGCATCGCCCATTCTGCATGAGTGAGAAAAGCCGAGCCGCCCGTGCGGCTGTTATTCGTCATCTTCGGGTGGATGCCGTAATACTCGGCGATCGTCAGGCCTGAAAGAAAATCGTTGGGCAGGCAGATGAACAGCCCGTCGATGTCCGAAAGCTTGAGAGCTGCATCCTCGACAGCGAGCCGGCCAGCCTCCGCGGCCAGTTCCATCGCGGTATAGCCTGGAGCCTCGCCACAACCGAAAGTGGCCGCGCCGATGAAAGCGGCTTTACCGCGCAGTTGGGCGGCGCTCATGCGGCGATCTCCGGTTCGAATACGACAATTTTGTTGCCATCGAGGCCGTCAACGATCTTGGCGCGCACCCGCATGCCGATCTTGACCTGATCGGCCTCTATACCTTGGACATGGGTCATCAGGCGTGGGCCTTCATCCAGTTCGACGATGGCGATGCTGATGTTGGGCGCCGGCGGCTTCACCCGTTTCACGGTGGCGGCATAGACCGTGCCAAGGCCGCTCGGTTCCGCCCATTCCAGGTCAGTCGCGCCGCTTACCGGGGCTACCATGCGAGGATAGAACACCCATTCGCCAGTGCTGGGCGAGCGCTGGATCATGAAGCGCCCCTCTGCCAGGTGATTGAAGTACGTTGCGGTCGGTGGTGCCTGGGTCAAGCCCCGTCTCCTGCTGAAAATTGAAGGGTCATGCCTGCGTGAATTCTGCGCGACCTCGATCTAGGACGACTTTGTCGCGCTCGACCGCGGTACACCGGAAAAGGGCAGCGCCATCCTCCTGCCAAATGTCGGTGCGCAGCGTTTCGCCAGGGAAGAATGGTGCGGTAAAGCGGCAATCCATCGACGTGAGACCCGCAGCCTGACCATCCGCACAAGCGACGATCAGAGAGTGGCAGGCGACGCCATACGTACCCAGGCCATGGAAAATCGGCCGATCGAAACCTGCCCCACGGGCGACTTCCGGATCTGCATGCAGGGGGTTCAAATCGGCGCTGAGCCTGTAGATCAATGCCGCCTGTGGCAAAGTCGACCTGATCATCGTGCGATCGGGTGCGCGGTCCGGTATCGTCACGGCCGGAACTGGACGGCCGGTCGAAGGGCCACCAAAGCCGCCATCGCCGCGACAGAACATCGACATGACTTGGCTCGACTGCAACGTGCCAGTCTCGGCATCATGAAGATCGCGGCGCACGCGCAGAATGGCACCGCGTCCCTCGCCCTTGTCGATGATTTCGTCGATCGAGTTCCGGGCGATCAGCTTTGCCTCCGGGGCGAGGGGGGCATGGATCACTAAAGACTGCTCGCCATGCACGACTTTGCGATAATCGATACCTGCATCCGGATCGCTGACCCAGAAGCCAGGATGGCCGAGCACGACCGCCATGCTGGGCATGGCCTGAATTTCTTTCTCGTAAACAAAGCGCAGTTCGTCAGCCGCCAACGGGTCGCTGCCGATACCGAGGCCCAGCGCATAAAGCGCGCTATCCCGCCACCCGTAACTGCACGTGATTTCGGGAAACGCACGGGCCATCAGCCGGTCGTAGTCGATCGCCAAAACACCTCTCCCGCCCCCGGCCAGTCCTCCCCGCCGCTCTAGGACGCAGCGGGACTTGTGCAAGCAGGCCGCTTTCAAATCACATATATGCGCCGGATCTAGGGCGAGCGCCCTAGTAGGGAAATTGCACTCCCAAAGCACCATCGACGGCAAGAACGGCACCTGCGACGAAGCTGGCCGGAGCGGATACGAGAAAGGCGATGCCGGCCGCGATTTCCTCGGGTTTACCCCAGCGGCCCATCGGGATCGCACCGGTGACCTTGGCCGCCAGCTCGGGATACTGTTCGCGATAGGCCTGAGTGCCCTCTGTCGCGATCGATCCGACCTGAAGCGTGTTGACGCGGATACCCTTGGGAGCGCCCTCGACGGCAGCGACCGCGTTGAGATGATTGAGCGCGGCCTTGGACGAGGCATAGCTGCTCGACAATGCCTGCGCCCGCGCACCCATGATGGACGTAACGTTGACGATCGCGCCGCCGCCTTGACGTTCCATGATCGGGAAAACCGTCCGCATCGATGCGAAAGGCGCAAACACGTTCAGCCGGAATGCCTCGGCGAAGGCGTCATCGCCCAAAGCCTCGATAGGGCCAAATTGCCCGGCACCCGCGTTGTTGACGAGGATATCGATCCTGCCGTGTCGCGTGGCGATATCTTCCAAAGCAGCAGTGTAGGCTGCGCTGTCACACACATCGACGGCCATCGTCTCGACAGATCCAGTCGTTGCAACGTCGGCTCGGGCCTGCTCCAGCACATCAGGACGGCGCGCCATCATCACGACATGCGCGCCTTCTTGCGCCAGCAGACGGGCGGTTGCCCGGCCGATGCCATTGCTGGCTCCGGTGACGACTGCGATCTTTCCGGTCAGGCCAAGGTCCATATTCGACTTCCTTCTCGTGTGCCGTCGCACTTGCGTGCGAAGCTAATGGTCTTTCGTTCAAGCCGGGGTCAGCGTCTCGACGGTACGCAATGCCGCGACTACGTCTGCGTGGGTCAGGGCATTTGCGACATTGCCGATATGCGGGCTTGCCATGATCGCCGCCGCGATCCCGTCCAAATCGTTGTCGTTCAGATCGTCCACGCCCAGATCGCGCAGCGTGGCCGGCAGTCCTACCGCGCGGAGAAATTCGGCGAGATCGATGATTTCGGTACGCGGGCGTCTATCAACCGCCAGCTGGACGAGGGTCCCGTAGGCGACATGCTCGCCATGCAACCGATCCTTCGCCGCCCGCAGCGTCATCAGCCCGCGCGTCGTGGAATGAGCGATGGAGAGGCCCCCGTTTTCAAAGCCCATGGCGCTGAGCAAGACCGAGGCTTCGATCGTCGCTTCCAAGTCTTCCGTCACCTCGTGTCGCGCCGCCGCAGCCACACCCTCGACGGCATGAGCCCGCAGCATTCTGTAAGCGGCATCGGCGATGGCGCGCGCGGAGTGGGTTGGCCTTGTGCCGTGCTTGGTGTGGCCTCCGCCTGCCCAGCATCCCTCCCCCTCGAACTTCTTTGCTATCGCATCGCCTACGCCAGCCCGCAGGAACCGCACGGGCGCGCCGGCGATCACGGCCGTATCTACGATCACCGCCGCGGGATTGGCCAGCATCTGGTCGACCCGGGTCAGCCGGTGTGCGTCATCGTACATCGCGATGCCCCGGCTTGCTGGACCATCAGTGGAAGCGATGGTGGGAACCGAGATGACCGGGACGCCCAGCTTGAGTGCCACTGCCTTGCCCGCGTCCAGGGCCTTGCCACCGCCCACCGCCACGATAACATCGGCATCCGGCGTTTGCGATACGACATTGGCCACGTTGGCGTCTGTAACCTCGCCAGCGAATTCGACGATCGAGACGGGGCCGGCGAAGCTCGCTTCCAAAGCGGCGCCGACGAGTGGTCGCACCAGAGCGTCTATCACGATCAAGGATTTGGTGCCGGTGCGTCCGGCGACCTCGCCGACTTTCGCCATGGCACCCGGCCCCTGGAGATAGAACGGCGTGGAAGCGAATATCCGCATTATCGTCTGCAATCCCAAAGCGCCTGAGCGCGGCCACTATATAGCTGGGGCGACATGACGCGATAATCGTCCGGTCAAATCATCCGCGCCAACGCAATTGCGAGCAGCGCGGGCACCAGCTCTTTGGGACGGGTTCATACGGCGCATCGCGGAAGGAGTACCAGCCGCGCCTTGAGAGATACGAGACTAATTCCGCATATGATTTCAGATCGCCGGACTGGCAAGATACCGCTTTGGCCGATAGATGCGCATGCGAGATCCCACCCGAGGAAAGTGCCGAATGGATTTTCAACCCGATCCGGAATTGCAGCAGTTTCGTGAAGAAGTGCGCACTTGGATTCGCGAGAATTTGCCCGAACATATCCGGAAACGGGCCTGGCGGGATTATCACGTTGATCGGGAAGGCATCCGTGAATGGATGAAGGTCCTTCACGCAAAGGGTTGGTCTGCGCCTCATTGGCCGAAGGAGTACGGCGGCCCGGGTTGGAGCCAGGTGCAGAACTTCATCTTCCATGAGGAACTGCGGGCGGCGGGTGCTCCCGTGCTGGATCGGGGGGCGTTGGAGCTTGTCGGCCCGGTCATCTACACCTTTGGCGATGAAGAGCAGAAGGCGCGCTTCCTCCCGGATATTCTTTCGGGAGACGTCTGGTGGGGGCAGGGCTTCTCCGAGCCCGGTTCGGGTTCCGACCTCGTTTCGCTTAAGACCCGCGCCGATTATGACGCTGCCACCGATGAATATGTCGTCAACGGAACCAAGATCTGGACGTCGGATGCTCAGCATGCCGACATGATGTTCACGCTGGTGCGCACCGATCAGGAGGCCAAGCCGCAGCGCGGCATTTCCTTCCTGATGATTGATCTGAAAGCACCGGGTGTTGAGCGTCGACCGATCTACACGATCGATGAGGGGCTTACCGTCAATCAGTTCTTCTTCGATGATGTGCGGGTACCCGCGAACAATCTGATCGGAGAACCGGGCAGGGGTTGGACTTACGCCAAGTTCCTGCTGACCAACGAGCGGACGATGTCGGCTGAAGTGCCGCATTCCGAGCGTGACATGATCCAGTTGGAGCGCATTGCGCGGCAGACGACCAAGAACGGCCGGCCAGTGATCGAGGACCCGCTTTTCCGTGCAAAGCTGGCACGGCTTTCTATCGATCTCACCGCGCTGAAGTGGGCGGTGATGCGTGTTCTTTACGCCAAGCATGGCGACACTCGGTTGGATGCAGTTGCTTCGGTACTAAAGATCCGCGGGGCGGAACTGCGCCAACGCACGGCCGAGCTTGCCGCGGAAGCACTGGGCGATCACGGTTTGGCCGTCGTGCACGATCCGGACAATCACGATCATGTCAAGAATGACGGATTGGCGCCGGATATCATCGAGGACGGGTACGGCATCACTCACAAGTGCATGTATCGGCGCACGACCACGATCTACGGCGGCAGCAACGAGATCCAGCGCAATATCATCGCCAAGGCGATCCTCGGACTCTGAAGGGGCAGGCAAGCCAGATGGACTTCAATCTCACCACCGAACAGGAAGCCCTGTCCGATAGCGTCCGCCGCTTCGTCGAGCGGGAATATATCTTCGATAGCCGCCGCGCGATCATGGATAGCGCCGATGGCATCAGCGCCGATATCTGGAACGCGATGGCCGAACTGGGCTGGTTCGGCGCCGGCCTTTCCGAGGACGGCGGCGGCTTTGGCGGCGGCGCTGTAGAAAACGCCTTGATTGCCGAGGGGCTGGGCAGGGGCCTGGTCGTCGAGCCGTTCATCGCCAACGCGGTGCTGACGCTCCAGACGCTGGCCGCGCTCGGCTCGTTCGAGGATAGCGATACCCTGGTCGAGGGCATTGTAGCCGGCACCCACAAGGCGGTTCTCGCGCATGGGGAAGCGGATGGCAGAGGCAATCCTCGCATCATCGCCACCACGGCCCAGCGCGATGGTCAAGGTTGGCGACTGAGCGGGACGAAGTCTCTGGTGCTGGGTGCACCTTCGGCTGACAAGCTGATCGTGTCTGCCCGGACCGGTGCGGGTGAGAGCGATATCTCGTTGTTCCTGGTCGATCCGGCTGCTGCCGGCTTGTCCGCGAACGTCTATCGACTTCTCGATAACAGCCGCGTGTCGGACCTTCATCTCGAGGGCGTTGCCGGGACGCTAATCGGTCCCGAAGGCGGGGCGCTTCCCGCGATCGAGACAGGCATCGATCATGCCACGGTGGCCATCTGTGCCGAGGCCGTGGGCGCGATGGATACGGCGCTGTTCATGACCCGCGATTATTTGAAGACCCGCCAGCAATTCGGGCAGCCGATCGGTGACTTCCAGGCTCTCCAGCACCGAATGGCGGACATGCTGATCGAGTTGGAACTGGCGCGGTCCATGGTGTTCCAAGGCCTCGCCGCTCTGGCCAGCGACGATGGCGATGAGCGCCGTCGCGGCGTCTCCGCCACCAAGGCGATGGTGAGTGAAGCCGGCCTTTTTGTTGGCCGCCAATCGATCCAGCTTCACGGCGGTATCGGCATGACCGAGGAATACGCGATTGGTCATTATTATCGCCGATTGTTCGTGATCGCGGGCCTGTTCGGCAATACCGACACGCACGTCGTCCGTTACGGCGACCTGAATTGGGCCGCCTGATCCTATGAGTGACGACGCCCCCGTTCTCCTCCGCGCGCAAAGCGGCGGTGTCGTCACATTAACGTTGAATCGACCGGCCCGCCACAATGCGCTGAACAGCGCTCTGTTCGCGGAAATAGACGCCGCATGCGCGATGTTGGAAGAAGCCGCGGATCACGTGGGTTGCGTTGTGCTACGTGCTGATGGGCGGTCGTTTTGTGCCGGCGCGGACCTCGAAGAAATTGAGCAGGTTGCAGCGGTCGATACGGCATCACGACCCCGTATCGTCAATCGTCTCGCAGCGCTGCCACAGATCGTCGTGGCGCAAGTGCAGGGGTTATGTGTTACCGGGGGGCTCGAACTGGCCTTGGCGGCGGACATCATCGCTGCCGGCAAAAAGGCGTCCTTCGCCGACACACATGGGCGGTTTGGCCTGGTCGCGTTGTGGGGGATGAGTCAGCGGTTGCCGCGGCGGATCGGCCTCTCCCAGGCCAAGCTGATGACGGCAACAGCCCGTCGGATCGATGCCAACGAGGCGCATCGGATCGGGCTTGCAGATCTCTTGTTCGAGGATGACACGCTGGACGCCGGCGTTGCTGATCTCGCTAATACGATTGCCGGCAACAGCGCGCACACAAATCGGGAGATGAAGCGGATGCTTTTCGCCACCGATGGCTTGTCGCTCGAAGCTGGGCTGAATTACGAGCTTGCCCACTATCCTGGCCGCGCTCCCGATTATCTCGACCGGATCGCGGCATTCACGCAGCGCGCGCGCTGATCTGTCCTGGGTTGCGTCCGCCCCGCTTTGCGGGCAGCGGATGCGAATGTGACCAGATAGCATACGCTGCCACCCGATAATCGTCCCCCAGTGGATTTGGATTGCCGGTCGGAGAAAGGGCAGGCACGAGCCCACACCTAACGGGACTTAGCTCGAAGAGTCGGTTTTCACAGTGCGATGCGTCCCAGAAAGACCTGGAGCGTTCGTAAGCGTCCGAGCAGAGCCGTGATGGAAGGGGCTATTGTTCCGCAGCTACCGAGTGAGCCAAAACAGTGGGCAAACGGTCAATCGGATGACGCAGGTGCATAGAGATCGAAATCGATTGGGAGATTGCGGTCGGCTAAAGACTTCATGGTGATTGGCTGCAGTGTAATTCCGCCGGTCCAATCATTGAAGTAACCGCCAACGCTTAGATAGCAGTGAAAACGACTCGTCACCTCGTGCCACGCGGACATGTCTTTAGTCAGGAGAGCCAAAACGCCGGCTATTTGGCCGTCTAAATCGGGCGGACTTACCCAATCATCGCCGAATTTCCATTTGCCTGTTTTAGCCTTGATATGCTTGCCATGGCTTCCGAGGAACACCTCGTCCTTACGTACGCCCAAGCGCGGATTTGCGCCAAGGAGCGTCGTGATTTCCGCAGGAACAAGGTCGTCGCCGTCAATCAATACGGATACGGTGGCACGCTTCAGATTGTCCATAGCCCCGGTGTACTTCGCATCGCTTGCAGAGGGAAGCGGGCTAAGTTCAGCTCAACACCCCTTTCAGCCATCATGAAGCTGACCAGTTCCACGGTAGTAGCTCGTCGATCCGGTTGACGGGATGTCCCTTGCCGATCCGGTCGAGAACGTCGGCCAACCAAGCCTGCGGGTTCACATCGTTCAGCTTGGCGGTCTCCAGCAGGGAGTAGATCGCAGCGGCGCGCTCTCCGCCACAATCAGCACCCGCGAAAAGCCAGTTCTTCCGGCCCACGGCGATGCCGCGCAGGGCGTTCTCCCGCGAGGTTGTTGTCGATCTCAAGCCGACCATCCTCGGTATAGGCGAGCAGTTGGGGCTTGAGCTTCACGGCATAACGCAGCGCTTCGGCCAGCGACGACCGCGCGGAAATCTGCGCCAGCACTCCGTCTGCCCATGCGAAGAAATCCAGCGCCCGCAGCCTGGAAAGCTTGCGCGCCTTGCGACGGTCATCGGCAGGATCGCAGGCGATGCCGCGCTCGACATGGTAAAGCTCGCAAATGAGCTTCAGCCCTTCGGCCGCGACGGAATGCGGGTCGGCCTTGTAGACGTCATGCAGCTTGCGCCGTGCATGCGCCCAGCACGCGACAGGCGTTATCAGCCCCGGCTGACGGTCGGGCGCATAGAGGCGCTCAAACCCGGCATAGGCATCGGCCTGCAGGAATCCCGCAAATGTCCTGAGATGTTCGCGCGGACGCTCGCCCTTGCGATCGGAGCTGTAGCGAAACAGCGCCGCTGGTCTGTCGCTCGGTCGCCATCGTCGGTTATCGCGCAGATAGACCCATAATCTGCCCGTCGCGGTCTTGCCGGTGCCCGGCGCCAGAACCGGCACAGGTGTATCATCGGCATGGAGCTTAGTACTGGCCATAACATGATCGGCGATGCGGTCGACCAGCGGCTGCAACAGCCAGCTGACCTGTCCCATCCAGTCCGCCAAGGTCGAGCGGCTGAGATCGACGCCCTCGCGGGCATAGATACGAGACTGTCGATATAGTGGAAGATGGTCGGCGAACTTCGACACAACGACATGCGCCAGCAGGTTGGGACCGGCCCGACCACGCGGGATGGGCAAGGATGGCGACGGTGCCTGGCTGATCGCGTCGCAGCGACCACAGGCCAGCTTGGGGCGGACGTGGCGTACGACGCGGAAACGGCCCGGCACATACTCCAGCACCTCGGTCACATCCTCGCCCAGCTTGCCCATGGTGCCGCCGCATGCGGAGCAGCCATCGGCATCGGGAGCGGCATGCACCGTCTCGTCGCGCGGCAGATGATCGGGCAATGGCAGACGCTTGGGCTTGCGAGCCGTCGATGGACGTTCTTCGGCAGGTGCCGGTTCGCCGATGGCACAAGTGGTATGGGCCTGTTCGGCTTCGAGATCCTCCAGCGTCAGTTCCAGCTGATCCGCCATCTCGGTGATCCGCTCGGACGACTGGCCGAACTTCATCCGCCGCAAGCGGGACAACTGAACCTTGAGCTTCTCGATCTGGAGCGTGGTCAGCTTGACCGCGTTGCGGGTCGCCTCATGAGCCGCCCGCTCGGCTTCAAGCGCCTGTTCCGAGGCCGCAATACGCGCCTGCATATCGGCGAAAAGCGCGCGCAATGCATCGGGATCGGCAGGGAGATTTATCTCGTCGGCGGACACGGTTCCCCATAGCAAAATGGCCTGTGCCGACCA
>NZ_CAXYKL010000008.1:0-22557 GCF_964277725.1 uncultured Novosphingobium sp.
GGTATCCTGGCCTTCGCGGTCTGTCCCGGGTTCACCATGACCGGCATGGCCGACGATTATCTGGAAAGTCGGGGCGGCGACAAGCTGCTGGCAGACATTCCCCTGGGCCGCGTGGCGACGCCGGAAGAGATCGGCACGATCGCCGCCTTCCTGGCCCTGGATGCCCCGCCATCGATGACCGGCGCAGTGCTGGACGCCAACGGCGCAAGCTACGTCCGGTAAACGGCCCCGCCTAAAGCCTCAGTCCTTCTTGGAAGGCTGGGTCGCCATCAATGCCTCTATGATCGCGCCGGTTTCCTCCTTGGCGAACGGTGCGCCATAGGCCTCGCGCATTTTCGTGACTTCCGCCGTCCACGTCTTGCGATCGAGCGGCGGCTGATAGCGGATCATGCTGGTCGAGTGGCAGGCGAGACAGGTGCGGTTGAGGAGAGCGGCGTGTTCCCCCTCGCCAAAGGTTTCGGCGTCCTCAGGCAAGGTGATGCTGGCCTTCTGGATTGAGGCCAGCGGGGCGAAGCTATCCGGTTGGGGCGCGCTGGCCATGTCTTCGGCGGTCGTATCGCGCTCTCCCTGGCAGCCGCTTGCCAGCAGCAGCATCAGCGCAATCGAAAGAGTGGCGGCGCGCATCAGGCGATCTCCACCGGGCAGGGCTCAACGCAATTGCGCATGTAGCCGCCGGGATTCCAGTTGGCCTTCATCGGCTGCACCGCGCCATCGGTGTTGGTGGCCCGGCTCATCAACACGACCTTACCGCGCGCGACCGGCAACGACGTTTCGAAGCGGCGGAAACCGTAACGGCCTTGTTCCTTGTCCAGCTTGGCATCCTGCCACGTCTGGCCGCCATCGGCTGACACTTCGACACGCTTCACGCCGGTGTCTCCGCCCATGGCGATGCCGCGCAGGGGCAGGCGATCGGCATAGGGGATACGCGCGCCGGGTTCCGCGCTGGTGATCCAGGAGCGCACGTTCATCGTGCTGATCGGCGTCTTGGCGAAATCGGTGGTTCCGGGCGTTATGTTCGCCCCCGCAGCGGTGGGGATCTGATAGGCCTTGGCCATCCAGTAATTGGCGTCCTTGCCGGAGAAGAGCTCAATCTGGTTGAGCGACTTGACCCAATACGTCGAGTACCAGCCCGGCACGATCAACCGCAGGGGGAAGCCGTTCAGCAGCGGCAATTGCTCCCCGTTCATGGCAAAGGCCACCATAACTTCGCCGTTCATCGCATGATCGAGCGCCAGTGATTTCTCGAACGGGTCGACCTGCGTCAGCGGCTTGTCCAGCCCGCCGAAGCGCACATGGCTGGCGGTGGACACACCGGCCTTTTCCAGCAGCGTCTTGAGCGCCACGCCTTCCCACATCGCGTTGCCCATCGCGCCATGCGCCCACTGCGCACCGGGCACGCGTGGATCGAACAGGCCGCGGCTATTGCCCGAACACTGGTTGACCGCTGCATAGGAGATGCGCGGCATCTTGAGGATATCGGCCAGGGATAGCGAAACCGGCTGCTTTCCGCCCGTGATGGTCAGGCGGAAGGCATCCGCGTCCACATCCAGCGGAATGTCCGCCCAGTGCCAGCGTACGAAGAAGCGGTCGTTCGGCGTGAACACGCCCTGGTCGAACACGCTGAGCGGCGTTTCGAGCAACGGCGGCCGATTGCGCTGCAGGATCATCTCACCCTTGCCGGGAAACCCGCTGGTGAGCGGGCGTTGCTCCGGCCCGCTTGAGAACAGCAGCTGCGCCATGCCGCCGCTCTGGGCGAGGGCCGCGCCGCCGGCCAGCGTCAGCGCCCCGCCGGTGAGCAGGCGGCGCCGTGCCAGGGTGCGGGCGAGGAAGGGATCGAGACGGTCCATGATCGCTTTCTAGTCTAATCCAGCGTCTTAGTCATTCGGGGCAAGGCCAAGGCTCTTCGTCCCGCTTTCCCGAAGAATGACGAACTACGCGTGGCGTGCATCACGCGCGCCTTGCGCGCTTCCTGTCGAGAAATCCGTCGCCGTTCGTGTTGAGCGAAGTCCAGATACCTCGCCCGCACGAACGGCGCAGGACTTCACATCACCAGTGGTCCGTGGTTCAGCTTGGGTAGCACGTGGCGCGCGAACAGGTCCGCCTCGGCGGCGTGGGGGTAGCCGGAGAGAATGAAGGCATCGATGCCCTCCGCCTGGTAGGCGCGCAGCTTGGCGAGGACCTGATCGGGGTTGCCGACGATCGCCGCGCCGCAGCCCGAGCGGGCACGGCCTATGCCGGTCCACAGGTTTTCCTCCACGAAGCCGTCGCCACCTGCAGCCGAGCGCAGCTCCGCCTGGCGGGTCACGCCCACAGAGGCGCTGTCGAGCGACTTCTTGCGGATTTCCTCACCCGTCTGGTCGTCCAGCTTGGACAGCAGACGATCGGCATAGGCGCGCGCCTCGTCCTCGGTTTCGCGCACGATCACGTGAGCGCGATAGCCGAACTTAAGGGTGCGGCCATGCTTTGCGGCACGTGCGGTCATGTCTGCGATCGTCTCGCGCGTCTTGTCCATCGTGTCCGGCCACATCAGGTAGACATCGCAGCCCTGCGCCGCCGCTTCGCGCGCATCTTCGGACAGGCCGCCGAAATAGAGCGGCGGGCATTTACCCGATACGGTGCCGATCCGCGCCGGGGCGAGGTCGAGATCGAAGAACTCGCCCTTGTATTTCAGATGCTCGCCCGAGAGCATGATCTTGAGGATCTGCATGATCTCAAGCGTGCGCTGATAGCGCGGGCGGCTCTCCATCTTCTCGCCGGGAAGATCGGATGAGATGATGTTCACCGTCAGCCGCCCGCCCAGGATGCGGTCCAGCGTGGCGATACGGCGGGCCAGCTGCGGCGGCCAGTCCTCGCCCATGCGCAGGGCCCAAAGCAGGCGGATGGTCTTGGTCAGCGGCGCGATGGCGCCTGCGAACATCGTCGTGTCGATGCCCAGCTGATAGCCGGAGGGCAGCAGGATATTGTCGAACCCGCCCTTTTCGGCTTGCAGCACGATATTGCGGCAATGCTCCCAACTGGACGCCAGCATCGGGTCGGGCTGTCCCAGGAACTCATAGTCATCATCGCACAGCGCCGAAAACCAGCTGACTTCGCAGGTTTTGTCCGCATTCATGGCGTTCTGTGTCATGGCAGGGGCTCTCCTTTGGCGGCGACCAGCACGCCGTACCAGCGGGCCCGGTCCCAACGGACCTTGAGCGCGTCGGCGGCTTCGGCGATCCGGTCTGCCTTTTGTGATCCAACGATGGGGATGGGGCGCGCAGGGTGCGCCATGATCCAGCTATAGGCGGCCGCGGTGCGCGAAACCGCGAATTCCTGCGCCACCTCGTCCAGCGCGTCGGCAGCGGCTTTCGCGCGTTCGTCTTGCGGATTGGCGATGCGTCCGCCGCCCAGGGGTGACCAGGCCATGACCGCCATGTCCATCGCGATCGCCTGATCCAGCTCGCCATTCTCGATCGGAGCCAGCTTCAGCGGCGAAAGCTCGGGCTGCGTGGAAACGATCGGCAGCGACAGGTACTGCTGTAGCGTGGCGATCTGGCTGATAGTGAAGTTGGAGACGCCAAAGCTGCGGATCTTGCCAGCCTTGTGCGCAGCCTCGATGGCCTGGGCGATCTCGACCGGATGGGTTAGAATGTCGGGGCGGTGGATCTGCCACAGCTCGACATGATCGGTACCCAGCCGCTGCAACGAAGCATCGATCGCGCTGGTCAGATAGCCCGCGCTGGAATCGTAGGGCACGCCCATCGAGATGCCGCCCTTCGTGGCGATGGTGAACTTGTCACGCAGGTTACCATCGGTCGCCAGCGCGCGGCCCAGCAGCACTTCGGATGCGCCGAACGGCTCGTTGTTGTCAGGGCCGTAGATGTCGGCGGTATCGATGAAGTCGATCCCGGCACCCAGTGCGGCATGCAGCAGCGCGACGACGGCGTTCACGTCATCGCCGCAAAGGCGCCAGTTGCCCCAGGCGAGGGCGGAGACCGTCAGGCCGCTTTTGCCAAGCGGGCGGCGGCTTTCCAGGGCGGGAAGAAGGGTCATGAAAGGTCCTGTGAGGAGAGGAGATCGGGATTGACGGGGGCGACCGAGGCGCGCTCGATCAGGTCGTGTTGCAGGCGGCGGTGCGTAAGTTGCGCCCCCTGGAGCAGCAATTGCGTGGCGGCGAAGGCCATTTCGCGCGTGGGCTGATGGATCGTGGTCAGTTGCGGCCACACCATGCGCGCCAGCGTGGTATCGTCGAAACCGGCAACCGAAAGGTCCTGGGGCACCGACAAGCCCATGTCATGCGCCACGGACAGAACACCGGCGGCCATATCGTCGTTGCTGGCGAAGATCGCGCTGGGGCGGGTGGGGCTGTTGAGGAACAGGTGCGCCGCCGCGACGCCGCTGTCGAAATCGAATTCGCCGGGGGCGACTAGGGCCGGTTCGAACGGCAGGCCCGCACGGTCCAGCGCGCGGCGATAGCCGAACAGGCGCTCTTCCGATGCCATGTGGCTGGAATGGCCGCGGATGAAGCCGATCTTCCGATGCCCTTGCGCGATGAGGTAGCTGGTCATGTCGTCCGCCGCCTGGGCGTCGTCCATGAAGACGGACGAGGTCATCGCGTGATTGGTGCCGGGCGATATCCGCACAAACGGGATGTCCATGCCTTCGAGCGCTTTCAGCACCGGCGCGCAGTCCGTGACGGGGGAGGACAGCACGACGCCATCGACATGGGTCTCGGTGACCAGGCCGCGAACCTGCTCACCCACCATGGCGTCACCCACGTCCACCGGTTGGGCCAGCAGGCGAGAATTGGATGCCTGGCAGGCCTCCCAGCAGCCCATCTGCACCTGGTTCATGTAGTAAGGGCTGTGATTGTCGTAGATGAGGGCGATCTGGCCGGACTTGTTGCCCGCCAGGATGCGCGCCGCCACGCTGGGGCGGAACTCCAGCTCCTGCATCGCTTTTTCCACGCGCTCCCGCGTGTCCTGGCTGACATAGCGGTGGCCGTTGAGAACGCGGCTGACCGTCTTCACCGACACGCCCGCCAGCGCGGATACGTCCTTGATGTTGGACCGATCACTCATCCTTGTGTCTCCAGCGAGGCGAACAGCAGCGCGAACGGGCTGTCCGGACGATAGAACACCGGCGGCCGGCCATAGGGCGCGTTCACGAAATGCGTGCCGGGCGCGTAGTCCTCGCCGCTCCACAGATGACGCCAAGGCGCATCACCCGGCAGGATGACGTTACGGCCGGTGGATCGCGCCTCCACGATCGGCGCCACCAGCATGTCCGCGCCGTAGAGGTACTGGTCCTGTACGTTGAACAGCGCGTCTTCGAAATAGTGCAGGAACAGCGGCCGCTGCACGGGCAGGCCGGTCTTAACCGCCTCGTCGCTCAGATGGCGGACATAGGGCGCAAGCTTTGCGTGAACCTGTGACATCGCCGCGAACTGCGCCAGCAGCGCCTCGGAACTATCGATCTGAAGGTTGTCGTCGGGGCGGTTGCCCTCATGACTGCGCATCACGGGGGAGAACGCGCCCAGCTCGCACCAGCGCATCATCAGATCGGCAGTGCGGACGTTGCCGTGCAGGCTGGTGTAGCCGCCGACGTCACTATGCGAATAGGCGTTGCCGACAAGCCCGGCGGATAGCGCGGCGGTGAGGACGGTGTTGATCCCGTCGTGCCGAGTGAAATCGACTGACTGGTCCCCCGCCCACAGCAGCGGACAATGCGCCTGCACGCCCGAGAAACCGGCGCGCATGAAGAACACCGCGTCCCCGGTCCTGCCGCGCGATGCGATCGCCTTGGCGTTTGCTTCTGCCCACAGCACCGGCCAGCGGTTGTGCATCAGCATCGGATCGCTGCCATCGTGAAGCCGCAGGTCGACCGGCAGATACTCGCCGAAATCGGCCATCCAACCGGACAGACCGAAGTCCAGCATCTCCTGCCCGATCACGCGATCGGCGAACCAGTCCAGCGCGGCGGGGTTGGTGAAATCGACCACGCCGCAGTCAAACTCGCCGAAATCGACGAGGTATGGCGCGTCACTGTCCTGCCGCAGCGCCAGATAGCCGGCGGCCAGCGCCTCCTGATACTGCGCGCCATCGTTGGCGAGGTATGGGTTCACATAGCCCAGAAAGCGGATGCCGCGCGTCGCCAGATCGGCGATGCGGGTGGGAAGGTCAGGATAGCGGGCTGCGTTCCAGGACCAGTCCCAGAACAGGCGGCGGCCAAAGGTGGTCTGGCGGATGCCGATCCAATCCTCGCACCACAGGCCGCTGACTTCGGCCCCGGCGGCAACGATCCGCTCCAGCCGCGTGAAGCTGGCCTCGCCTTCCTTGAGGCCGACGATCGCGCCGCCGATCGCCCAGTCGGGGAGGGGGGGCTGACGGCCGAAGCGGGTGCTGAGTTGGCCGACGAGATCGCGGATGTCCGGTGCGACATACAGCTCCAGCGCGAAATCGCCTTGCCACACCTCGATCCGGTGCCGCGTTGCATCGCTGAAGTCGAGCACGCTGTAGGCGCTGCTATCCAGATGGCAGGCCGTCAAGCTGGATGTCAGGAAGGTCGGCTGCGGATAATTGGTCCACCAGTAGTCACCGCCGCCCATGCAGTCTTCATCGACCAGGCGGGTCAGGTCGGTGGACTTGTCCCGGCCCACGCCAGGTTCGCTGGTCCAGATCGGAAAGCGGCGGCCCGACAAGTCGAGATAGCTCATCTGCTCGCCCCCGCCCCAGACATGCTCGCCCGGCTGCGCGGCCAGGTCGATCCTGACGCGATCGAACCGCGTATCAACGGTGCGCACTTCCAGGCGGTTTTCCGCGATCCGCAGGCGGAGATGGGGTTGCGAGCCGTCCTGGGCGGACAGGACAACATCGGCGCCGTCCATGCGCGCGAAGGAAAGGGAATGATGATCCTGCGGCGTATCGCCGATTGAGAAGTTGCCGCGAATCATCCGCACATCGGCATCACCACGCGCCACCTGGAAAGCTGGTTTGTCCGCCGTACTGCGCAAGATCACGCGATCCTCCAGCAGGAGAACGAACCCGTCATCTTCAAGCGCGAAGTTTAGCGACAACAAACCAGCTCCCATTGTGGCATATGCGACACCGAGGGCTTTTGCCGTATGGCCCTTCTTATGACAACGCTTGACAGAAATGTTCATGGGGATCAAGAGCGGATCATCAAGACCCGAGGTTTCGAAAACCAGGGCTTTGCATCTGGAGGGGAGAACTCATGAGTCATTCGTCACACCGCCGCGTCGTCGTTCGCACCGCGCTGGCCTTTACCGCTTCGGCGCTCGCGCTGTCCGCCGCCAACCCGGCTGCTGCTCAGGTCGAAGAAATTATCGTTACCGCGCAGAAGGTTAGGCAGAGCGCCCAGGACGTGCCGATCTCGATCAGCGCCGTCACCGGGGCCGCGCTGGACCGCGCCGGGGCGAAGAGCCTGGAAGACATCACCAAGATCGTCCCCTCGGTAACCTTCCGAAAGGGCACCACCAACGCCAACAGCGCGATCGTGATGCGCGGCGTGGGTACGATCAGTTTCTCGATCGCCGCCGAGCCGAGTGTGTCCACCGTTGTCGACGGCGTCGTGCTGAGCCGCTCGGGCCAGTCCTTCCTCGACTTGGTGGACTTCGATCGCATCGAAGTGCTGCGCGGCCCGCAGGGTACGCTGTTCGGCAAGAACGCGTCCGCCGGTCTGGTGAACATCGTCTCAAAGGGCGGCACCGATACGTTCCAGGCCGAGGCCACTATTTCGGGCACCACCGATGAGGAATACCGTGCGCGCCTGACCGTGTCCGGTCCGATCGCCGAAAACCTCAGCGCCCGCGTTACCGGTTTCTACGGAAACTTTGATGGCAACATCAAGAACACGTTCTACAACAAGACCGTCAACGGCTATGAGCATTACGGCGCTCGCGGCCTGCTGGACTGGGATGGCAACGGCGCGCGTGTCCGCCTGATCGCCGATTACTTCAAGGCGAACGACGATTGCTGCGCCGAAGTGACCGGAGTTTCGCGCGGGACCGTTCTCGATCGCGAGCTGGGCATCACTCCGCAGGGTGAGGACACCCGCCGCGTGAACCAGAACCTGATCACCCGCTCGCTGGACCGGCAGATGAGCTTCACGCTGAACGCCGATATCGACACTTTCGCCGATCACACGTTCAGCATCGTCACCGGCTATCGCAACTGGAAGAACACCGAACTTCGCGACGGTGACTTCCTGCCGCGCGCGCTGGTCGGCACGCCCCAGCTGCACGATCGCGGCACGGTGGAGACCGATCAGGTTTCGGCCGAAGTCCGCCTGGCTTCGCCGCAGAACCAGGCCCTGACCTATCAGGTCGGCGGCTTCCTGTGGTATTCGAAGAACACCCAGGACTTCACCCGCAGCGATATCACGTGCGCCCGGTCGACCAGCCCCGTCGACGCGACTGGCGGACAGCCTTGCAACCTGGCGGACACGGTGAACACCCTGTTCCCCACCGCCACGTCGGAAAGCAAGGTATCGTTCAGCAACTGGGCGGTCTTCGGGCAGGCGACGTACGAGTTCGTCGAAGGTCTGCGCATGACCGTGGGCGGCCGCTACACGCATGACGACGTGCGCTACACCCACTTCCGTGGGCCGGCGCGCAACGCCACCAATGGCGTGATCACGGGCGGCGCGGGCCTCTCGACCGTCGGCGCGGGGGGCACGCTGCCCAACGGCAATGGCACCAACTTGTCACGCGGCCAGACGGACGCCAGCAACTTCTCGGGCCGCGCCGTGCTGCAGTACGATGTCGCCAAGGACGTGATGGTCTACGGCAGCTATACCCGCGGTTATAAGGGGCCGGCGTTCAACGTCTTCTTCAACCACACCGCGCCCACCAACTCGACGCCGATCGATCCTGAAAAGTCGAACAGCTACGAAGTGGGTCTGAAGAGCCAGTTCTTCGACCGTATGGTGCAGGTGAACGCCACCGCGTTCCTGGTCGATTACAAGGGCTTCCAGGCCAACAACTTCGTGCTGCTGAACGGCGCCGTCGTCACCAACCTGACGAATGCCGGCTCGGTGCGGTCGAAGGGTTTCGAAGTGGACACCACGTTCGCGCCGACCGAAGGCCTGACCTTCCGCGCCAACCTGGCCTATGCCGATGCAAAGGTGCGCCGCTTCAACCCCAACCCGCTGACCAATGCGCCTGACGCGCGCGACGGCACCCGCCTGCCGCTGGCGCCCAAGTTCAGCTACACCGTGGGTGCGGACTATGACGTCGATGCGGGGCCGGCCAAGCTCTATCTGTCGACCGACTGGCATCATGTCAGCAAGCAGTTCTCTGACCTGGGTGAAAGCGGCCCGATCGATCCCTACGGCATCTGGAACGCCAGCGTCGGCGTGTCGGACGCGGACGACAAGTACCGCCTGACCTTCTTCGTCCGCAACATTCTGGACAAAAGCTACGTGCTTCTCAACACCACCGCCGGGCAGCGCCTGATGATCCCGCGTGATGCCGATCGCTATGCCGGTGCGAATTTGCGAGTGCGTTTCGACTGAGGACCCAGGCGCGGGGGAACGCGCCTCCTTGATCGGCACTTGCGGAAAACCCCCGGCGCTTCTCTCCCGCCGGGGGTTTTTTATCGCCCGCATTCAGAGCGCCGGGTTGTTGTACATATGCCAAGTGAAGATCGCCGCCGCGCCGCGGTGCGGTCGCCAGGGTTCGGCCAGATCGCGCGTCTGCTTTTCGGTGGGGCGGGCGTCCAGGCCCAGGATCTTGTGCAGGCCCGCCTGCACCGCCAGGTCACCCGCAGGCCAGATGTCCGGCCGGCCCTCGGCGAACAGCAGGTAGATTTCGGCAGACCATCGCCCGATGCCCTTGATCCGCACCAACTGCGTGATCGCGGCTTCGTCGTCGGCGGGCAGGTTATCCAGATCGAGCGAACCGGCCGTCACCAGTTCGCACAAGGACCGTGCATAACCCTGCTTCTGGCGAGAAAGGCCGCAGCCGCGCAGCGCCTCGAACTCGGCGGCGAGTAGGACTTCGGGCGGGATACTTTCGCCCAGCAGCGCCTGAAGCTTGTTCCATACCGAGGCGGCGGAGGCGACGCTGACCTGCTGGCCCACGATCGTACGCAGCAGCGTGGCGTAGCCGGTTTCGTAAACGCGCGGTTCGGGATAGCCTGCCACCGCCAGGGCATGGGCGATGCGTGGCTCTGCCGCAGCTATCGTATCCAATCCTTCGCGGATCGCCTCTGCCTTCAAGCCCATCGAATTTGGCCCATCGGATCGTTTGCCTTCCTGCTTATGCCGGCGACCGATGCCGCAGCCTTGAAGCCACAAGATATGCGTCCATCGCGCGGCTGCAACGCCACTTGGCGATTGCGCGGCGCTCCGCTTCTTCCTACTTCCCACGGCATGACAGCGCCTGACATTCGCCGCTCCTCCCTCGATCTCATCGGCAACACGCCGCTCGTCCTTTTGAAGGGGCCGAGCGAGGAGGCGGGCTGCGAAATCTGGGGCAAGTGCGAATTCGCCAATCCCGGTGCCTCGGTGAAGGACCGTGCCGCGCTGTGGATCGTGCGCGATGCGGAAGAGAAGGGGCTGCTGCAGCCTGGCGGCACCATCGTGGAAGGTACGGCGGGCAACACCGGCATCGGCCTGGCGCTGGTGGCCAACGCCCTGGGTTACAAGACCGTGATCGTCATGCCCGAGACGCAGTCGCGCGAAAAGATGGACACGCTGCGGGCGCTGGGCGCGGAGCTGGTGCTGGTGCCTGCCGCACCGTTCTCCAACCCCGGCCACTTCGTCCACACCTCGCGGCGTTTGGCGGAAGAGACGCTAGGCGCGATCTGGGCCAACCAGTTTGACAATATCGCCAACCGCAAGTCGCACATCGAAAGCACTGCACCGGAAATCTGGCAACAGATGGAGGGCCGAATCGATGGCTTTACTTGCGCGGCGGGCACGGGCGGCACGATCGCGGGCGTGGGCATGGGCCTGAAGGCGTTCGATGAAAACATCACCATCGCGCTCACCGATCCGCACGGCGCGGCACTCTATAACTATTACGCCTGTGGCGAGCTGAAGGCCGAGGGGTCGTCGGTCGCGGAAGGCATCGGGCAAGGGCGCATCACGGCCAACCTGGATGGCGCGCCGATCGATACGCAATTCCGGATTTCGGACGAGGAGGGGATCGAGTGGGTCCGGCGCCTCCTGTCGGAAGAGGGGCTGTGCCTGGGCATGTCCTCCGGCATCAACGTGGCCGGAGCGGTGGCGCTTGGCAAGCAACTGGGCGCAGGCTCACGCGTGGCGACGATCCTGTGCGACACGGGCTTTCGCTATCTCTCCTCGCTTTACAACCGGGAATGGCTGGAAGCGAAAGGCTTGCCGGTCTTCCCATGGCTGGCACAATAAGCTAACATCTCGCCGATGGCAGGAAACGTTCCGCCTCGCATTGTCGAGCCGATCCAGACGCCGCAGCACTACGCGCCGCCCAATGCGCGCGAACTGCGCATGCAGGCGATCCACCGCCTTCAGGTGGGCCTGATCGGGCTGTGCGCGATGCTGCTGATCGTGGGGCTGGCCAACATCATCATGGATCGCGCCAGGCTGGGCGATGTGCGTGAGCCGGTGGAACAAGTGGTGGCGGTCGACACTCAGGCGAAGAAGCCGGCCAGTGAGCCGCTGGCGGATATCGGCGTCGTCCCCGCCGCAGACCCCACGCCCGGCAGCAGCCCCGATGCCGCGCAACCATCCGGAACGGTTCCTGCGCCGTAAGGAGATGCGCACCGCTGCTCTCCCGCTCCTTCTGGCGCTGGCGTCTTGCGCACAGGGTCAGGAGAAGGTGCCGGAGCGGGTGATCGGTCTTTCCAGCAGCCTGCCGCTTGTCTGGGCCGAAGCCGGGGATATCCGGGGACAGCTTTCCGATACCGCAGGCAAGCACTGGGCGTTGCAGGCGATGGAGCGGCGGGGCAGGGTCATTCCGCTCGACACCCTCGCCGGGCCAAAGGGGTTTCCGCTGCCGCATGACGCCTTGCTGGTGCTGGCGCAGCCCCGCCCGCTGACCCCGGACGAGAATGTCGCTCTCGATGCTTGGGTACGGGCAGGCGGTCGCCTGTTGCTATTCGCCGATCCGATGCTGACGGCGCATTCGGATTTCGCTCTGGGTGATCCGCGCCGACCACAGGACATCGCCATGCTCTCCCCGATCCTGCGGCACTGGGGATTGGAGATGACCTTCGATCCTGATCAGCCCGCGGGAGAATCACAGGCCCAGGTGTTCGGCGTCAGCGTGCCGACAAATCTGTCCGGGCGATTCGTGGCCAGGCCGGATGCGCAGTGTCGTCTTGCCGCGGATGGGATCGCGGCCGACTGCGCCATAGGCCGGGGCCGGGCGATCATCATTGCGGACGCTGCGGTGTTCGATGGGGATGATGCGGGACAAGCTGGGGCAATCACGGGATTGCTGGGGCTTCTCAGCCGCTGATATCCCCTGGCGGGCAGCTGCACCGGACGAAAAATTCTGTGTGTACAATGTGTAGCGTCAGAAGACGCCGTCGGCGTCTTCTGACCCCGGTCAACCCCACCCCCGCCTCATCAAAGCTGCTAGACCGATCGAGGTCGGGGGCGTTGGGATGAGTGGGGAGAGCCCGATTGATACCGTTTACCTGCCTATACCCTCGCAATTGCGTGCTATTGCACAATCGCGAAGATTGTTCCGAGTAAACAATCAACAATTTTCAAGGGATCGATCCCCACTTTTCCCTTTCCGGCCCGCTCTGGAACCGATAAAAGCGGCATCAATCGGAATGACTGAACCTCCTCGTGATTACGCCGATCACGGGAACCCGGCCGCTCGAAGGGTGGCCGGGCTTAGGGGAAGTCATTCGCGAGACGGGGCTATTCGAAGGGTCAGAGTCGCGAAAAATGGCGGGGCAGCCGTTGATCTACCGGGGGCAGGGCTTCTCGCTTCGACGCGATAAGAACCGCTTCGTGCTGCCCAATCTGTTCCGTGGCACCGTCCGCGAATCGAGCGGCAGCCAGGTGCTTTGCCTCGCCAAGCATGAAAGCTGGAACTGCCTTGTCGGCTACGGCCTGTCCCGCGTGGCCCAGTTTGAAGACATCATCGAGCAGGAGCGCGAATTCGCCATGAAGTCCGGTCAGCCCTTCGACCGGGATATGAAGGCGATGACGCTGTACAACTACCACGAGATTCCGTTCGACGGCTCGGGCCGCTTTGTCCTGCCAGAAGATCTCGCCACTTTGGCCGAAGTGGACGACCAGCTTTATTTCCAGGGCGCCGGCCAGTACTTCTTCGTCTTCGCCCCAGGCGCGCTTGCCGCCATGACCGAGCCCCAGTTCAAGGGCGCGCAAGTTTCCTGTGCCAGCCTCGCCAAGGCTGAGCTGAAGAAGGCGGGCCGCGCATGACCGCCGCCGCATCCCATGCCCCGCACATCCCCGTCCTGCTGGAGGAAGTCATCGCCGCGCTGCGCCCTGCCCCGGGCACAGTGATCGTCGATGCCACGTTCGGCGCGGGCGGCTACACCCGGCGACTCCTGGATGCGGGGGCGACCGTCCATGCCTTCGATCGCGATCCAGACGCCATCGCGGCCGCGCAGGGCAACCCGCAAGGATGGCCCGAGCTTGGTGGCGATACCCCGCGCCTCGTGCTGCACCCCCGCCGGTTTTCGGAAATGGTGGATACTTTGGCTGAGCTGGGGATAGCGCGGGTTGACGGCATTGCGATGGATATCGGTGTGTCCTCAATGCAGCTGGATCAACCCACGCGCGGCTTTGCATTTTCCAGCAACGGCCCGCTGGACATGCGCATGAGCCAGGAGGGGGAATCCGCGGCCGACTTTCTGAACTCCGCCGAAGAGAGCGCGATCGCCGACGTGCTCTATACCTATGGCGAGGAGCGTCAGTCGCGTCGGGTGGCCCGCGCGATCATGGCGGCGCGTCCGCTGCAGACTACCGAGGATCTGGCGCGCGTGGTGCGCAAGGCGCTTGGCTATCACGCTGGTGCGCCCAAGGATCCCGCAACGCGCAGCTTCCAAGCGATCCGCATTCACGTGAACGGTGAACTGGACGAGCTGGAGGGCGGCCTGGCCGCGGCAGAGACGCTGCTGGCGCCGGAAGGTCGCCTGGCCGTGGTCTCGTTCCACTCGCTGGAAGACCGCGTGGTGAAGCAGTTCCTGCGCGAAGCCAGCGGGGGCAATGCCTCCACCTCGCGCCACTTGCCGCAAGTCGCGCCCGCCGATGCGCCGACCTTTGCGCAGGTTTCGAAAGCCATTCGCCCCGGCGATGGCGAAGTCGCCGTCAATCCCCGCTCGCGCTCCGCCACCCTGCGCAGCGCCGTTCGCACCCAAGCCCCCGCCCGCTCGAGGAAATCCGCATGAACCTCACTCGCGATCGCGTCCATTCGATTGGTTGGATGACCGTGCTGCTTATCTGCGGCGCGCTGAGTATCGCGCTGATGCTGCGGGTGAATGCGGTGAAGAGCCAGGTCGCGGGCACGGAAAGGCGCATCGCCTATCTGCAGCGCGATATCGATTTCCTGCAGACCGAATTCCAGACCCGCTCCAACCAGCAGCAGCTGAAGACGCTGAACGAGGTGGAGTTCGGCTACGAAGCCCCGCGCGCCGAGCAGTATATCGAAGGTGAGCGCCAGTTGGCGGCGCTGGGCAAGGCGGCGGCTCCGGGCGCGCCTGCACCGATCCGCTACGCCAGCGCCGACAAGGCGGCAGAAGGCGGCGAAAACGCGGGCGACAGCGGCCTGCTGGCGATGGTTTCCCCCGTTACCGGCATGGGTGCCGCCGTGGCCCGCACCGTCTCCGACGCAGGCAGCACGCCGGACGACAAGGTCGAGGCAAAGGCGTTGGCCCGCGATGCACGTGGCCTGGGCAAGCGGTTGGCCCGCATCCAGCTCGCCTCGGACGTCCAGTAAATGGCCACGCGCGCCCTCTCGCCCGACAGCATCACGCCGCTCCCCGCAGGGGTTAAGCGGCCGCAGCCGGCAGCGCGCCTGGCTTTTTCCAATCCAGACCCGGTCACGCCGGCTGTCCCACTCTCCACGGGCCGGCACCGCCTGAACAATGTGCGGCAAAAGGCGCTGCTCGTCGCCAAGTGGCGCGCGCTGTGGGTGCTGGCGGGATTTGCCCTGCTGGCGACTTGCGCGATGGTGCGCCTTTCGTTCCTGGGCTTGACCGGCGGCTTCGGCCCCCGCGCCGATCTGGCCGCGTTCATGACGCCCTCTCGCGGGATCATCGTCGATCGTAACGGCACACCGATGGCGCGCGATTTCCATGTCTATTCGCTTTGGTTCAATCCCAAGGCGATGACCGATGGCCCGCCGCTGGTGGGCAAGCCTGCCGACGTCGCCGCCAAGCTGCACGCGATCTTCCCCGATCTGGACGTCAAGCGCGTGACGAGCATGCTGATGTCCGGCCAGAAGGGCTATCTGCGTAAGTCGATCCTGCCCGAGGAAGCGAACCGCGTGCATGCGCTGGGCGAGCCGGCGCTGGAATTCCCGCAGGAAACCACGCGCTTCTACCCGCAAGGGTCCACCGCCGCGCACGTTCTGGGCTTTGTCGATTCGTACGGCAACGGCAAGGTCGGCATGGAGGAGGCGTTCGATGCCCGCCTCAAGTCCGCCGAGGGGCGCGCCACGCCGATGAACCTTTCGATCGACGTTCGGGTGCAGGGCGCGCTGGAAGACGAGCTGGGCCGTGGCATGGCGCTTTCCGCCGCCAAGGGCGCGGCGGGTGTCGTGCTGGACGTCGATACCGGCGAAGTACTGGCGCTGGCCTCGCTTCCTTCGTTCGATCCCAACAAGATCGACAAGACGAATACGCCCAACATCTTCAACCGCGTGACCAACCAGGTCTACGAACTGGGCTCAACGTTCAAGCCGATCACGGTGGCGTCCGCTCTGGACGCGGGCACGATCACCAATCTTGGTCGCCGCTGGCCGGCCTCGCCGTTGCATGTCGCGGGCTTCACGATTCATGACAGCCACAACTTCGGCGGCTCGCTCAACGTCCCCGAGACGCTGATCCACTCATCCAACGTCGTCACCGCGCAGATCGCCGACGAACTGGGCGGCGTGCGTCTGAAGAAGACGATGGAAGCGCTGCACATGAATGCCCGGCCCAGCATCGAGCTGCCGGCGCGTGGCTTCCCCATCTGGCCCTCGGGCGTGTGGCCGCGCCTGCGCACCATGACCGTATCTTACGGCCACGGCATCGCGGTGACGCCGCTGCACCTTGCCGCTGCCTACGCCGCATTGGTGAACGGCGGCATCTATCGGCCCGCCACGCTGAAGAAGCTGGAGCCCGGCCAGGTGCCGCAGGGTGAGCGCGTGTTCACCGCCGCCACCAGCGCGCGCCTGCGCCAGTTGCTGCGGATGATCGTGGCGTTCGGCACCGGTCGCAAGGCGGATGCGCCGGGCTTCCGGGTTGGCGGCAAGACCGGCTCGGCGGAAAAGCCGGGTGCCGGCGGCTATCAGCGCCATTCGTTGATCGCGACCTTTGCGTCCGCCTTCCCGATGGACCACCCGCGCTACGTCGTGATCGCGATGATCGATGAGCCGCAGGGTACCAAGGCTACGTCCTTCCAGCGCACCGCCGCCTGGAACGCCGCGCCGGTGATCAGCCGTGTGGTGCCCCGGATCGGACCGCTGCTGGGCATCATGCCGGACGAGACGCGCGATATCGACATCTCGGACATCCGCTCGCTCGTGCCCGCCGGGGCGGACAAGGAATGAAACTGTCCGCGCTCGCCACGACGGCCGGTTTCACCCTTCCGGGTGACAGGGACGGCAACGTCACCGGCTTTGCGATCGATCATCGCAAGGTTGCGCCGGGCACGGTGTTCGGCGCGTTCCCGGGGGCTCGCGTCAACGGCGAGGACTTCATTCCCGCCGCGATCGAGGCCGGCGCCGTCGCGATCGTCGCTCGTCCCGAGGCGATGGTGGCGGGCGTTGCCCATTTTGCCGATGCCGAACCGCGCCGAGCCTTCGCGCGCCTGGCGCAGGGGTTCTACCAGCCGGTGCCCGAAACCCTGGTTGCGGTGACAGGCACGAACGGCAAGACCTCCACTGTGGAACTGACGCGCCAGCTGTGGCGCATGGCGGGCCTGCGCGCCGCCTCGATCGGTACTTTGGGGGTGACGACCAGCGATGAAAGTGTCTCCACCGGCCTCACCAGCCCCGATATCGTCACTTTTCTGTCGAACATGACCGGTCTGGCGCGCGAAGGCGTAACCCACGTCGCGTTCGAAGCCTCAAGCCATGGCCTTTCGCAATTTCGCAGCGAAGGCCCGCGCGTGGCGGCGGCGGCCTTTACCAATCTCAGCCGCGATCACCTCGATTACCATGCGACGATGGAAGACTACTTCGCAGCCAAGATGAGGTTGTTCGACGAAGTCGTTGCGAACGATGGCACCGCGGTCGTCTGGGCGGACGATGCCTGGTCGGGCAAGGCCGTTGCCCATGCCGAGGCGCGAGGGTTGAAGCTGTTCACGGTTGGCGAACGCGGCCACGACCTGAAGCTGATTTCGCGCGCGCCGACCTTACTGGGCCAGACTCTGGTAGTGGAACACGCCGGGCAGCAGGTGAAGATCGAAGTGCCGCTGATCGGGGCTTATCAGGCTGCTAATGCACTCGTAGCGGCAGGTCTGGTGCTGGCGACGGGCGGCGATGCGAAGCAGACTTTCGATGCCATGAAGCGCCTGCAGACGGTGCGCGGACGGTTGGAACGCGCCGCTGTTTCATCGCGCGGCGCGCCGATCTACGTCGATTACGCCCATACGCCCGACGCACTGGAAGCGGCCATTGCCGCCTTGCGCCCGCATGTTTCGGGTCGGTTGATCGTGGTGTTCGGCGCAGGCGGGGACAGGGACCAGGGCAAGCGGCCGCAGATGGGCCGGGTCGCCTGCCGCAACGCAGATACAGTTATCGTCACCGACGACAATCCGCGCGGGGAAGACCCCGCCGCGATCCGGGCCATGGTGCTGGCCGGGTGCGTCGAAGGGGCTATGGAAATCGGAGATCGCCGCGATGCCATCGGCGCGGCGATCGCTGAGGCTGGTGGCGGGGACATCGTCCTCGTTGCCGGCAAGGGGCATGAACAGGGGC
The DNA here is from genome assembly GCF_964277725.1 of uncultured Novosphingobium sp. NCBI lineage: Bacteria > Pseudomonadati > Pseudomonadota > Alphaproteobacteria > Sphingomonadales > Sphingomonadaceae > Novosphingobium > uncultured Novosphingobium sp. The sequence continues at coordinate 18,092 of NZ_CAXYKL010000008.1, forward strand.
AGGTGGTAGGCAGCGGCGCACATGCGCGTGTGCTGCCGTTCGACGACGTGACGGTCGCCAGAGAAATGTCTGGCGCACAAGCTATCCCCTTGGGAGACCATTGAAATGAACGCCATTGCCCGCATTCTCGACTGGCCGGTCGACACGCTTGACGAGACGCCGCTGGCGCTATGGGATGCAGAGAGCATCGCCCGCGCGGTGAAGGGCACCGCCAGTGCCGAATTCCTCGCCTCGGGTGTCGAGATCGACAGCCGCGACGTGCAGCCGGGTGACTTGTTCTTCGCGCTGAAGGGCGAGAGCATGGACGGCCACCGCTTCGTCGACATGGCCCTGGCCAAAGGCGCGGCGGCCGTCGTGGTCGATCGCCCGGTCGATGGCCCGCACATTCTGGTCAAGGACACCACGGAGGCGCTGGTGCGCCTGGGCGCCGCGTCCCGAGCGCGGGGCCGGGGCAAGATCATCGGTGTGACCGGCTCGGTCGGCAAGACCGGCGTGAAGGAGTCCATCTTTGCCGCGCTCGATCGCGCTTCGCATGGCGATGCGCATCGCTCGGTAAAGAGCTACAACAACCATGTCGGCGTACCGCTCAGCCTGGCGCGGATGCCCGCCCGGGCCCGCTTCGGCGTGTTCGAGATGGGCATGAACCACGCAGGCGAGATTGCGGCGCTGACGCGGCAGGTCCGCCCCGATGTCGCGGTGATCACCACGATCGCGCCCGCCCATATCGAGATGCTGGGTTCCGAAGAAGCCATCGCCGATGCCAAGGCGGAGATCTTCGAAGGGCTGGAGGAAGGCGGCGTGGCCGTGATCCCGGCTGACAGCCCCCACTTCGCGCGCCTGAAAGCCGCTGCGGACAAACTGGGCATCACCGTGATTTCCTTCGGCAAGGCCGATCATGCCAACGTCCGCCTGCTCGATGCCGTATCAGCGATCGGCGGCGGTTCGCTGGTGACGGCGGACATGGGTGATCGGCGCGTGTGCTACACCGTGGCCTCGCCCGGCGAGCATTGGGTGATCAATTCGCTTGCGGTTATGGCCGCGGTCCGTGCGGTGGGCGGGGACCTCGGCGCCGCGGGCGTCGCGCTGGCTGAGATGGAGGGTCTTGCCGGGCGCGGCGCTCGCCTGGAGATCGACATCGACGACGACATGCCGCCGGGCCAGGCGCTGCTGATCGATGAAAGCTACAATGCCAATCCAGCATCGATGCGCGCCACGCTGGCGCAGCTGGGGCGCACGCCTGCTCGCCGCCGCATCGCGGTGCTGGGCGCGATGAAGGAACTGGGAAGCCATGGCCCTGATTATCACGCGGCGCTGGCGATGCCTGTGCGCGAGGCGGGGGTCGATTACGCGGTGCTGGTCGGCGGCGAAATGCAGCCGCTGGCGGACGAACTGGGGAAAGGCGTGCCCAACGCGCTTGGCAAATCCATGGCCTTCGCGCATGTCGGATCGGTGCCGGAAGCCTTGGAAAACCTGCGCGCCTTCGGGCTTGAGCGTGATGATGCGATCCTTGTGAAAGGCTCCAACTCGGTCGGTCTCGCGGCGCTGGTCGCGGCGCTTGGCAAACGCGAAGGGTAAGAGCGATGGGGGGGGCAGCAACCTATTGTCTGAACGCCGACCAACCGTTCGGCGCGTCGCGCGGATACGGCGCTGGCGTTGATCACGAAGGGGCCCTATCGGCCCTGCGCCATCTCGGCACAGACTAGGTCGCAACCCTCCCAATGCTGTACATCATCGCAGACTGGTTTCACTTCGAAGGGGTCTCCAACCTCTTCCGCTACCAGACGTTCCGCTCCGGCGCGGCCCTCATGACCGCGCTGGTCGTAGGGCTGCTGATCGGGCCCAAGTTCATCAACATGCTGCGCGTGCGCCAGGGGAAGGGTCAGCCGATCCGCCTGGACGGTCCGCAGACGCACCTGGCCAAGCGCGGCACGCCGACGATGGGGGGGCTGATGATCCTGATCGCGCTGGTCATCTCCATGCTCTTGTGGATGGACCTGACGAACCCGTTCGTCTGGGCCTGCCTGGCCGTGACGGTCGGCTTCGGCATGATCGGTTTCCTGGACGATTATGATAAGGTGACGAAACGCCACCACGCCGGTCTTTCCAGCAAGCTTCGACTTTTGCTGGAATTTCTGGTGGCAGGAGTGGCTGCCTTCATCATCGTCAGCCAGCTAAACACGAATCTTTACGTGCCGTTCCTGAGTGGGCGATACATCCCGCTGGGCCCGTTTTACTACGTATTCGCCGCCGTGGTGATCGTGGGCGCGGGCAACGCCGTGAACCTGACGGACGGGCTGGACGGCCTGGCGACGATGCCGGTGATCATCGCGGCCGGTACCTTCGCAATCATCGCTTATCTGGCGGGCCGCGTCGACTACGCCACGTATCTGGGCATCCCCCACGTGCCCCGCGCGGGTGAACTGGCGATCTTGTGCACCGCGATCATGGGGGCGGGGTTGGCCTTCCTGTGGTTCAATGCGCCCCCTGCAGCCGTGTTTATGGGCGATACCGGCAGCCTTGCCCTGGGCGGCGCACTGGGGGCTATTGCAGTCGCCGCGCATCACGAGATCGTGCTGGCGGTGGTTGGCGGGCTGTTCGTGCTGGAGGCGCTGTCGGTCATCATCCAGGTCTTCTTCTTCAAGCGCACCGGACGCCGCGTGTTCCGCATGGCCCCGATCCATCACCATTTCGAGCAACTCGGCTGGGCAGAGTCGACCGTCGTGATCCGCTTCTGGATCATTTCCATCGTGCTCGCGCTGCTAGGCCTGTCCACGCTGAAGCTGCGGTAAGCGTCGCGGCGATGATCGTCTCTCCCGCCTTATCGGGCAAGCGGTACGCGGTGCTCGGTCTTGCCCGTTCCGGCTTGGCCACCGTGGAGACGTTGCTGGCCAGTGGCGCGCAAGTGATGGCGTGGGACACGCGGGAGGAGCCCCGCGCTGCGCTGGCCGATCGCGTGGAACTGGCCGATCCTACCAGTGCCGACCTGACGGGCTACGACGCCGTCATCGTCTCCCCCGGCATTCCGCTGAACCGCCATCCCATTGCCGAGGTTGCCGCTCAGGCTGGCGTGCCGGTGATCGGCGATATCGAGCTTTTCGCCCAGGCCCGCGCGGCCCTGCCTCCGCACAAGGTGGTGGGCATCACCGGCACCAACGGCAAGTCCACCACGACCGCGCTGGTGCGCCACCTGATCGAGAGCGCGGGTCTTCCCGTCCTGATGGGCGGCAATATTGGGCTGCCGATCCTCGGTCAGGAGCCATTGGCACCGAACGAGCGCGGCGCCGGCGTCTATGTGCTGGAACTGTCGAGCTATCAGATCGACTTGACGCGCAGCCTGGACTGCGACGTGGCGGCGTTGCTCAACATCACGCCGGACCACCTCGACCGGTATGAAGGTTTTTCCGCCTACGCCGCTTCAAAGGCGCGGCTTTTCGCGATGCAGAGCCCGGACCATCACGCCGTCTTCGGCATCGGGGACGATGATACCGCCGCGATCGCCGGGATACAGGTGGCGCGTCACGAACCGGGGCGGGTGAATTTCGCCGACGGGCGGGACATCGTATCCCTGCAGAAGGACTGGCCTTCGCTGCAAGGGCCGCACAACCTTCAGAACGCCGCAGTCGCCATCGCCATCGTCGAGGCGCTGGGGATCACGCGTGACCAGTGGGAGCCGGCCATCCCCACGTTCAGTGGCCTGCCTCACCGCATGGAGCGGGTGGCGGAGGCGAACGGCGTGCTGTTCCTGAACGACAGCAAGGCGACCAACCCGGCCTCCACCGCACCCGCGCTGGCGGCATTCCCCCCCGATCCGGACCCGCGCATCCATTGGATCCTGGGTGGTTTGCCCAAGGGTGAGGATCTGGACGAGTGTGCGCCGTTCTTCGGCAATGTGGCGGCCGCCTATACGATCGGCGATGCCGGCCCGATGTTCGCCGACCTGCTGAGGCCGCACATGACGGTCCATCGCAGCGAGATGATGGCCGAAGCGATCCGCGAGGCAATCACGCAGGCCAAGCCGGGTGACGTGGTCATGCTTTCCCCGGCGTGCGCCAGTTTCGATCAATTTCGCGACTATGAGGCGCGGGGCAATGCATTTCGGCAGATCGTTCAGGCGCTGGTTGCGCCCGAAGCGCCGGAACGTGACGATGACGATGGGGTGATCGACTGATGGCGACCGCAGCATCCACGATAACTCCAATCGCCAGCGGCAACGCCATGGTGCGGTACAATCGCAGCCGACGCAGCGCGTTGGCGATCTGGTGGCAGGAGATCGACCGGGTCACGCTGGCGCTTGTGCTGATCCTGATGGCAATAGGCACGGTCTCGGTCGCGGCGGCCTCTCCGGCCAGTTCGCGCCGGCTTTCCACGTCGGCCAAGCATCTGTCGGACCTGCACTTCTTCTTCATCCACTTGCGCTGGCAGGCGCTGGGGCTGCTGGCGCTGTTCGGCACCTCCACCCTGTCCAA